>NZ_RZRX01000095.1:0-21868 GCF_003997405.1 Mesorhizobium sp. M2A.F.Ca.ET.042.01.1.1 | reverse complement strand
CATCGAGATCAGCCGCAATACGGCTGTTCGGAAATGCCCGCACGGCTTCCGCGAGGATGTCTTCGTCGGCATAGCGGCCAGAGATATGCGTAAGAACGAGCTGCTTCACGTTGCTCGTCGCTGCCAGAGATGCTGCCCGCGCAGCCGTGAGATGACCATAGTCGCGCGCCATGGCCGCATCTCGTTCCAAGAAGGTGGCCTCGATCACCAGAAGATCGGCGCCGCGGACATGTTCCGCGAGATCATCGGTCGACTCGGTATCGCCGATGATGACCAGCTTCTTGCCTGCTTCCAGCGGCCCCAACACGTCTTCGGAAGCAACTGTTCGGCCATTCGCGAGCGTGATCGAGCGGCCCTCCACCAGTTCCTTCCTGATTGGACCGTCTGGCACGCCTAGAGATGTGAGGTGCTCGGCGCGAAGGTGGCGGCGCGGTGGTGTCTCGATCACGAAGCCATAGCTATCGGTGTCGCGGTGACGAACCTGAAAGCAGTCGATCACGAATTCGTCCGCGTCGAAAAACCGGCCGGGCGTCAGCCGCTCAAGCTTTAGTGGGATCGGCGATCGTCCTTCACCCCACAGACCAGCGAGCATGCGCACAACGAGGTCAAGGGTGTCCGAGCCTCCGTGGACGGTCAGGAGATCGTCACTTTGCCGCAACCGGAGTGACGAGAACAGACCGGGGATTCCAAGGATATGGTCGAAATGGGCATGCGTCAGCAGTAGGCGGTGAAGCCGCCTGAAGCCGGCGCCGCTGCGCAGCAGCTGGCGCTGCGTGCCTTCCCCGCAGTCGACCAGAATTCGGTGGCCTGCGGCCTCGACAAGCAGTGCAGGGTGATTGCGCTCGGGAGAGGGTACGCTGGCCGAGGTGCCAAGGAACGTCAGTCTGAAAATCATGGGCTAGTCTATCCGCGGCAGCGAGGTCTCAAAGCGGGCAAACAACGCCTTCCATGCTGCCAGTTGCTGTGCCCATCTTTGGCTATTTTGCGTCCATGCCCTGCTCGGGCTTTATCCCGACGCTTTCACCATCACCATGGACGAGGTCGCGGTCCCAGTCATTGGTCTTGTCAGGCGTCTTGGCCTCCGCCTCCCGAGTATCCCGCTCTTTGTCCTTCTGGGGTCTCGCGCCCAGCATGTCCCGCGATGATTTTGATCTCATATGCTTGTCCTCTTCGGTCGCTCAATCCGAACCAGGACCGGGTGAATTAGGTTCCGTTGGCCGCGGGACCGCAGCAGAAGATGATCTGTCGTTCAGGTGACGCGGTCGATGGGACGGATCTCTATCTCGCTAATCTGTCTAAGAGGGTAAAGGGACAGGACGATGCCTACCGGTCCTCCACCATCCCGTCAGTGTAGCCCCGTTAGGGTAGTCCGCTAGAAAGTGATCTCAGAGTCCTCGCCGAGCTAACTTTCGATCGGCACGCCACTAGAAGGGCGGCCGCTTTTTGAAATACGTCGCTAGCAGCCGACTGACCGCTTTCCGCCCCACTGCCGCTCAGACGAGACTCCTAATCGATCTCGGAGAGGGGTCCCGAGACAGCCAGTACTTCAAGACTTTCAATCTCTTGCATTACTTTCCCGGCAATGCCCTGCAAGTCGCCATACATGCCCACCGTCGATTCGATTACTCCTTGGATTTGAGCTTCTCGCTTGGCCCACAGTCGGATGGTGGCTTTGCGCTCACGTGCAAGATCGTCCTGCATGTCTGAGAACTTTTCGACGATGGCCTCGATCCGCTGTCGAAAACGTGGCCCGGTCAGATAACCATAGACCAGCTCCATCTTTGAGGCTTGGCCGACTTGAACCAACCTCGAGTTTGACAGTTCGATCAGCGACTGGCGGAGCAGGACCGCGATGGGAATTGCACATTTGGGATGGGCTAAATAAACGCCGTCGACCAGGTCGAATGTCTCAATTCCCGGGGGCAGGGCTTCAGAAATAAGCAAAGCGATATCAGCCTTGGCTGCTCGCTGGTCAGTTCTCAGCTTGGTGAGCCACCCCTGACTCCAATTCTTAGTCCGCTTTGACTCCCAAAGGATGGCCCCGCATGGCTGACCAGCCGGCCCCACGACCCGCTGAAGGACGTCACCACCGAACTCGCCCTTTGCGACCGGCTCGATCACGTCCACTGGGAAGCGACTGCTGATCAGCGCTTCCAATTCCAGCTCCAGAGCTTCACCTTGCAATTGCTGGGAACCCTGTTCAGCGCGGCGCTTCAGCTCCTCGATCTGGCGCTGCATGCCGGCGATCTGTTCCTCTTTCTCGACGATCTTCATTTTGAGACCGTCTTCCGCGTCGCTCCGAGCTTTTGCACGGACCGCGTCCAGTCCCTCCTGCACCCTTCGCTCGATTGTGAGGGCTAGTTCTCTTCGCTCATCCTCCAGCTCGCGCTGCTTGGTAAGGAATTCCGCTTGCTGCTTTTGCGCCTGCTCGAGCTTGTCATCGCGCGCCTTCAGCGTCTCCTGCAACTCGGCCACCTTGCGATCGCGCTCGTCCAAGTCGGCTAAGAGCAAAAGCTTGGCCTTACGAGCCTCGTCGGCCGCAATGTGGCCCCGCTCGATCCTGAGTGTCTCGGCAACGAGGCTCTCGACGCCTTCTTTCGCCGCTGCCACCTCCTGGCGCTGACGTTCGAGTTCTTCTTCCCTGCGGGCAATTGCTGCATTTGTCTGAGCGATGCGCTGCTCATACTCCTCTCGCGTAGCAGCGATTAGCGGCCCCGCGAGCGACTCGTTGAGCTTGATGTCTGTGTTGCAACTGGGGCAGGTGATCGTCGGCTCGCTGAAGATCTTGTCGCCGTGCAGAGTCTTGCTGACAGGTTGAAAGGTCATCGAAATCGCCTCGGAAGAATCGGTTTCCTTGAGGCTGTAGTTTAGCCGATACTCGCATCAGTGAATAGAACAAAAAGGGAACAGTTCGGGCGCTCCACTAGTATGAGTTAATCGAACGGACGAGGAGGGCGGGGTCACAGCTTCTTCTGGTCCCGCGCCAGCCGCGCAACGGCGAGTGAGGGTCAAAACGAAACCAAGTTTCGTGCGGCCTGATCCGCTCGGCGCCGGAGCTTCTCCTCCTCCATTCGTCAATAGCTGAATCCAAGGATTTCGCTTAGCGCGACGTCCCCCTATCAAATCCTTGAGTAGGGAAGGATGCGGATGAAGCCGGACACATCTCAGTGGCGTGACCCAGAGGCTTATGCATTCGTTAAAGGCGCCGCCGCCGATGCGATTGCCTGGGAGTTCCTGCGGCGTAATCCGCAATATCAGCAAGACTTCGCTGCCTCCCGCTCAACGAAGGCAATGCGCGTGCTGCGCAAACGCTGGGGGTTACAGTTTCGCTGCCAGGCCTGACCAGTCCGCGGTCGAGCAGCCCGTCTATTGGGCGCCTCAGGTCGACCCTGGGATCGTCAACCTTGTCGAGACCCCGCCGGGTCTCAGCGCGGGGGAGGGCAGCCCCATCGACGTCTCTCTTGCCGCTGGCCGGTATGACGAGATCGGCCAACATATGCGATCCCCGCCTGGTGGCACGCAGTTGGCATTTCTCAGCGAGACACAGCCGGGCAAGCCGCTTGCTGCGATCATTCCCCTCGATGAAATGGCACATGACAGGCTTCACGCGATCGAGCGTTTCATCCGCGCGATCCACAGGCAATACCTTCCCGACGCCCGCTTGACCGCAGCCCAGCGCCGCCGCCTGGGCAACATGCTGCGATGCTTGGATGGCCGGGACCAACAGGCATCCCACTTTGAAGTGGCGACCGCTCTGTTCGGTCGGCGGCTGGTCAGCGCCGCTGATTGGCATGACTCGGCTTTCCGCTACCAAACGCATCGCCTCTTGCGCGACGGCCTTAAAATGGTCGAGCGCGGCTATCGTCAATTGCTGCGCACGCGACGGCGTCATTTTTGAAGGGCTCCCGTGCCGTAGTACGCGGTCGTGCGCTTTCGAAGGTCCGGGAGGGAATTGATCGCGTGATCGAAACTGGGAACCGGTCGCTTCACTGTAGTCTGCTCGGAGGCGGTCTGGTGGCGATGTCACCTCCGCATCCATCACTACCACCTTCTTCTTCCGTAGCTCTCTGATCGCTTCATAGAACTCGCGGATTGATGGCGATAGCTGCCGTCGAGGGACGGCATGTGGGTCGCAATGAACTCGCGGTGTTTCGGCGCAAGGCTTGCCCAAGCAAGGGGCGAGGCGAGCGTCATTGCTCACGGCGGCAATGCTGCAGACGGGCTGAGGAGTCAGATCGATCTCGGTTTGTTTACGCCTGTGTTCGCGAGCGAAGCAGCGCGCGATAGGACCATACCGGCACGGAGTGAACTCTCCGTACAGTCCGCACGACGTTATTCAGCCGGGGGCTGCGATGGCCAAGCCGGTTGGAGCCCGATTGTCGAAGGACGCAAGCCTTGATCCCCATACGACATATGGTTGTCGATATCCTACCGGCGAGCACGTCACTTCAGTGTCTCGTGGGCGCGGATCCGCCATCGCCTCCGCCTCTCCTTTCACAGAGCGCACCAACGACCTCTCGAACGGGCTGATCTGGCCGAAGGACGGCTGTCGCCTCGAGCGCCTATGCCGCAATGGCGCGGCGCGAGTTTCTTCCCCTGGGCGAAGCCCATTCCTCGCGCGTCAAGAAACGCGCGCCTGCCCCATCCTCCGCTTTGCTGCGGTCGCAAGCGATGCGGCAGCGCTCGCCTTCGGCCTCACGATCGCCATCGAGGTCGCATGGTGCGGGCTCGGAAACGAAGAAGACGGAGACTAACATGGCTACGATCGGCACTTTCAAGAAGACCAATGGGAACGAGTTCACCGGCGAGATCGTCACCCTCAGCGTCCAGGCCAAGGGCGTGCGCATCGTCCCCGACACAAGGGCCAACGGCGAGAACGCTCCAAGCCACCGCGTGGTGGTCGGCAAGGCCGAGATCGGCGCCGCCTGGTCCAAGCGATCCAACGAGGGCCGCGATTATCTCGGGCTCAAGCTCGACGATCCGAGCTTCACCGCTCCGATCTACGCCAACCTCTTCGCCGACGAGGAAGGCGAGGGCCACAGCCTCATCTGGTCCCGCCCCAACCGCCGCAACGGCGAGTGAATCAAGCGCCTCGCCCGGACAATGCCGGGCGAGGCGTCTTCTAGCACCGGCTGCGGGAGCTCTCCGCGCGCCCGGTCGCCATGACTGGCCTCCTTTCACCAGATGCGTTGCTTGATGCGCGATGGCGTGAAGATGGTTGAGTACGGCTACCGCCATGCCGTGCGAGGCGGCGCCACTTCTGAAATCCTCGTTAGCGGTGCGAAATAGCGCCCCTCAATTTCGCACCTGATCACCGTCCCCAAGCTCCTCCATCCTGGCCATCGATCGCCGTTCAACCGCAACGGCCGGAAGGAGACACCTCATGAACGCTGACGCCGCGCCATTGCCGCCGCGCTACCTGCGCACTTCGGAAGCTGCGCACTTCCTCAGTCTCTCGGCGCGCACGCTGGAGAAGCATCGCACCTACGGGACCGGGCCTGCTTATCGCAAACTTGGCGGCCGCGTCGTCTATTCTGTCGACGACCTTCAGGCCTGGGCTCAGCGGGGCGCCATGACATCGACAGCCGATCCGCGTGGGTCGGTGCTGCCTGCCAAACCTCCGGCGGGACGCCTGATCCCCTATGCCGGGCGCGAGAGGCGCTGAGCCTCCCGTATGTCTCTAAGACCACGCCAACCCTCGGAGCGCGGACAGCTCGATCTGTTCCAGGCGCTGCCAGGTGTCACTGCACCACGCGATGCGCAGGATCTCATGGCCTATCCCTTCTTTTCGCTTGCCAAATCCAGGCGCGTCGCGCCGATTGATTTTCGCGCCGGCGATGTGGCGATCCGTGTCGAAGCAATGCCCGATCATGGCATGGCGACGATCTGGGATGCCGACATCTTGATCTGGGCCGCGAGCCAGATTGTCAACGCGCGGGATGCCGGATTGCGCACGTCGCGTCTGATGGCCGCGACGCCATACGAAATGCTCACCTTCATCGGTCGCGGTGTCTCGAAGCGAGACTACCAGCGCCTCAAAGCTGCGCTCGATCGCCTGCAGTCGACAAGCGTCGTCACCTCCATTCGCCAGCCTGTTGAAGGCCGGCGCCATCGCTTCTCGTGGATCAACGAATGGCAGGAACGCTGCGGGCGCAACGGCTGCCCGCTCGGCGTCGAGCTGATCTTGCCAGACTGGTTCTACCGCGCCGTCATGGATGATGCGCTGATCCTGACGATTGACCGTGCATACTTCGCGCTGACGGGCGGTCTTGAGCGCTGGCTCTACCGGCTGGTGCGCAAGCATGGCGGTCGCCAGCGCGCTGGCTGGCGTTTCGACATTAGCCACTTGCATCGCAAGTCCGGCAGCCTCTCGCCGCTCAAGCGCTTCGCCTTCGAGCTGCGTGACATCGTGCGCCGCCAGCCTTTGCCCGGGTACCTTCTGTTCACCGAGGTCGAAGCCGGCGGCCGTGTGTTGTTGGCTTTCGAGCCGACTCCCATGCCTGTTGACAGGTTCGTGCCATCGGGAACCGCGTCCTCGTGCTTTCGGGAACCGCGACTGGCGCTAAGCTGCGAACCGGGCGCGGAAAATCGCGCTCCTAACTTAGAGTCTAACTCTCAATCTAACAGTCTTTCGCCCAAGCCACGGACTGGCGGTGAGCAGCGGTGGCTTGGCCGGCGCGAGGGAGACGACGCATGACGCCGTCAACTCCATCGACGCCGCGCGGCGATCTGACGACGGTCGAGCTGATCTGGATCGAGAAGCGGATCGAGCATCGCCTCCGCTTCGGACGTCCTGCCAATCAGACGATCATCGACAAGCGGCGCCGTGTCGTCGCCTTTGCGCCGGGCAGTGTCTTTGCGTTCGTGCGCTGGGCGGCGAACGATTTTGGCACCATCGTTTCGCGCATCGACATCGTGCGCGCCGTCCTTCCCAGTGAAGCTTATCAGACGCTGCCTTACATCCGGCCAGGCGGCGAGATCCTTCTCAAGATCGCGGGCTGGGACAAGGTTGAGCGCGTTCTGCAGCTCATCGATGCGATCGAGGTGATCGGCCTCGATCCGGTCGAGGCGGCACCTGACTATTGGCGCCAGACCCACAACCGGCTGGTCGCCGGCGGAATGCCGCGTGCCTATTCACTCGAGCAGCACCGGGCCTTTCTGTTGCGCAAGCGAGCGACGTCATGAACCGCGCCGCTTCCATGACCGCAGCGCTCGTAGCCGTCGTCGCGACGGTCGCTCCGGCTGCCGTGCGGATGCCACCGCTTATGCTGTGGAACGCATCAGCCAGCGCGCCGATCGGGCTTTACGCGATCAGCGAAATGGCCGTTCCAGCGTCTGGTGCGCTTGCCGTCATCGACCCGCCAAAGACCGTCGCGCTCTTCGCCGCCGAGCGAGGCTACCTTCCGCTCGGGGTGCCGATGCTGAAGCACATCGAGGCGTTTCCTGGGCAGGAAGTCTGCCGCCTCGGTCGCCTCATCACGGTGAACGGGCGTGCGCTTGGCGTCGCATTGGAGCGTGATCGCAAAGGGCGCGCGCTACCTGACTGGCAGGGCTGCCGCATCGTCGCCGGCGACGAAATCTTCGTCATGAACCGGCAAGTCCAAGACAGTCTCGACGGCCGCTATTTCGGCCCTTTCCCGGCGCCCT
Source organism: Mesorhizobium sp. M2A.F.Ca.ET.042.01.1.1 (assembly GCF_003997405.1). Lineage (NCBI taxonomy): Bacteria > Pseudomonadati > Pseudomonadota > Alphaproteobacteria > Hyphomicrobiales > Phyllobacteriaceae > Mesorhizobium > Mesorhizobium sp. M2A.F.Ca.ET.042.01.1.1. Next base: position 14,221 of record NZ_RZRX01000095.1, on the reverse strand, counting down.
CGATCATCGGACGCGCGCGGCCGCTTTGGACCGACGAGAGAGGCGATGGGCACTTCGCCTGGCTCGCTCCGCCGACCTGAAATTCACCCAGCCAACAAGAGGAAGGAGATGGACCATGGCCGAGATCGGGGTCTTCCAGAAAACAGAATCCGGTTACTCAGGACGCATTCGAACACTGCTCGTCGATGCCGAGCTGGTGCTCGTCCCGACGACGACATCCGACGGCAAGGCGCCGGATTTCCGTATCCATATCGGCGCGCCCGGCGGTCCAGAAGTCGGCGCCGCCTGGAAGGAAACCGGCCAGACGGCTGGCGACTACCTGTCCTGCCGATTGGAGGATCCGCTGTTCGGCCGGCGCTTCCGCGCCGGTCTCTTCCGATCCGATGACGGCTCCTTGTCGCTGCGCTGGATCCGCCCGAAACCAAAGCCGGAGCGTGCCCGATGAGTGGGCCATCGGCGCCGAGCTGCGCGGACGAAAGTCGCCCCATCCGTCGGTTCCGCAGTCGGAGTGGCGCATTTTGTCTTGTCGTTGGCATGCTGATCCTCTGTGGCGCAATGACAGGGGCGGCCGCACAATCCGCGCCGGCCTCCAGCAAATCCGCGGACGATCCTTATGCCGCGCATATCGCCGAGGCATCGCATCGCTTCGGCGTACCTCAGCGCTGGATACGGGCAGTCATGTATCTCGAAAGCGCCCGCGATCCGCGCGCGGTCTCGCGAAAGGGGGCAGTGGGTTTGATGCAGATCATGCCCGCGACCTGGGCTGAGCTGCGCCTCCGTCACCAGCTCGGCCGCGATCCCTATGATCCGCGCGACAACATCCTTGCCGGAACGGCCTATCTTCGCGAGCTCGTTGATCGATACGGCTCACCGGGCTTCCTGGCCGCCTACAATGCCGGGCCGCGGCGTTACGAAGCCTCCTTGAAGGGCCGTCCGCTCCCGGCTGAGACCCGGGCCTATGTTGCGAAGCTTCGCCCTTTCTGGGGCGGCGGTGATGCGCCCGGCTCGCTTACCGCCGCCCACGCAAAGGCCGTGAGCTGGCGGATCGCGCCTCTCTTCGTGCCGCAGTCGGCCACCGGGCCTGGATCGGATCTTGCGCCCGGCCAAGGCGCTTCCGTCGCGCATTCGGCGGCAGCTTCCGTGGACGATGTCTTCGCGGCTGGCTCGCAGCGGCGCGAGCTGTTCGTCGTGTCCGAAACCGGGGCATCGGTGTGGTGACGGCCAAATCTGCAAATCGTGCCTGGGCGTTGTTCTGGACAGCGCAGGGAAGGGGAGCCCGCGAGGCAACGACCGAGGGATGGCAAGATAAAAGGGCGCACATTGTGCTGCGGCCGGACGGTTGTATTTGCTGGGCTTTTCGAGGCTTTCCTCACATTGCAACGGGTAGGCGCAATGTGTTGAGAGCATCTAAATCATTGTATTTGCCTAGCTGTTCGAAATGTGCGGGCGCTTGCCGTGTCCGATGAGCGGGAATTCCGTGTCCGTCCGGGACGCATACGCTCGACGCGAGCCCAATCGTCGCGGTCCTTCGTCGCCCAGGCGCTTGCGGCGGCCCAAAAGGCTGGCGGAAACGTGTCGCGGTCCGGCCGGATTGGGTCGGGCAAGCGCTCGCAATTCGGACGCGGCAGGGCAGCGAGCGTTCTGGCCAACCGGTTTCTCACGAGCCGCTCCCGCATCGCCACGATCAAGACCCGCGTCGTTCGCCATTCGAAGCGTGGCGCGCCGCTTTCGACCCACCTCAACTACCTGAGCCGCGAGGGCGTCACGCGGGACAACGCGAAAGCCCGCATGTTCGGACCCGAGATGGGTGATACGTCGACCACGGATTTCCTCGCGCGCTGCAAGGACGACCGGCATCATTTCCGCCTCATCGTCTCGCCAGAGGACGCTGTCGAGATGGCCGACCTGAAATCCTTCACCCGTGATCTCATGCGTCTCGTGGAGAAGGATCTCGGCACGGCGCTTGACTGGATCGCCGTCGACCACTGGAACACCGACAATCCGCATATCCATGTCATCCTGCGCGGCCGGGCCGATGATGGGCAGGACCTGGTGATTTCGCGCGACTACATCAGTCGCGGCATGCGCGATCGCGCCAGCGAGCTCATCACGCAGGAGCTCGGCCCTCGGTCGGATCTCGAAATCCGTCGGCATGTCCAACGCCAGGTCGAGGCTGAGCGATGGACCGGGCTCGACCGTCAGTTGATGCGCGATGCGCGCGACAACGCTGTCATCGATCTCGCGCCGCACGCCGATCGCCTGCCTGATGAATTCACCGCGCTTAAGCTGGGTCGGTTGCGCAAACTAGAAACGCTCGGCCTCGCCGAGCAGCTGGGTCCAGGCCAATGGATCGTCAGCGAGAGGGCCGAGGCAACGCTGCGCGAGATGGGCGAACGCGCCGATATCATCAAACGCCTGCATCGCGCATTCTCGGACCGCGATATTGAACGCGCGAGCTCCAGCTACGTGCTGGCCGCCGAGAACCTCGATGGGCCGATTGTCGGCCGTCTGATCGAGCGCGGGCTGGATGACGAACTCAAGGGCACCGCCTATGCGGTCGTCGACGGCGTCGACGGCCGTTGCCATCACGTCCGGCTCGCCGATCTCGAGGCGGCCGGCGACGGCGCGCCGGGCTCGATCGTTGAACTGCGCAAATTTGTGGACGTTCAGGGGCGCCGACGCCTGGCGCTCGCTGTCCGCTCCGATCTGGATCTCGACAGACAGGTCGCTGCGGAGGGGGCGACCTGGCTCGACAGGCAGGCGCTCGCCGGTCCCGCGGCAGCTCTTTCCGATGGCGGCTTCGGTGCCGAGGTGCGGCAGGCGCTCGACCGGCGCGTCGAGCAGCTTGTCGGCTTGGGTCTGGCTGAGCGCCAACCGGCCGGGACCGTCTTTGCCGGCAACCTGATCGAAACGCTGCGCCGAAGGGAACTCGATGCGCTGGGAAGCAGGCTCGCGGCCCAAACCGGTCAGCCATTCAACCGAGCCGGCAAAGGCCAATTCGTCTCTGGTACTTACAGTCAGCGCTTCGCGCTCGCATCTGGCCGTTTCGCGATGATCGATGACGGACTCGGCTTCCAGCTCGTGCCGTGGACACCGTCGTTGGAGCGCCATGTTGGCAAGCACGTCTCCGGCGTCATTCGCGGCGACGGCGGCGCCGATTGGAATTTCGGTCGCAAGCTAAGTCTCGGCTTGTGACGGCGCTCTCGCGCCTTGGAAGTGCGAACGGAACATACTTTAGCGTTTGGCCGAGCGGTGGCAGATGAGACGCCCCAAGGTTGTTAGCCAACAATGAGAGCTTCTTACCCGGCAGGATGTTGGATCAGCACGGCGTATGCGAGGCCAACTAGCAGGACGAGCACAAGCCCAGCAATGAGGATACTAATGGCGATCCAGAGGCGTCTCGATTTCTTATCGGTGCTCACTCTGCAGGCTGCCCAGTTTAGTCGCGCAAGGCGACAAAAAGCCCGCCGGCCGAAGCCAGCGGGTGAAGTGGGGTCTCGGCCCGGCACGTGGGCCAAGAAAGTAATCATGCGCTCACAGCCGGCCTGGCGCGCCTACAAATGTTAAGACTACGCAGGCTGCGGTTGCGCCGCTGTCTACACCGCCTAGAGTTGGGCAGCCGCTGCCCGGATATATCGTTCTACACAATCCTCAATTGGTGGACTCGCGCGATATATCGGCAGCTAGTGTGTCTCCCCGTCAGGCCAGAAGGAGGGCAACGCCTGCGGAAGTCCGGGAGGAAACGATGTCTGCGACGAAAGAAGACTTTCGAACGAACAGAGCCGACTATCTGCTTGCCGCGAAGAAAGGTCGAACGACCGCTGATGATCGCTATGAGTTGCTGGCAAGGGAGATGTGTCAAAGAGACTGGCGCTTAGCCGCATTAGCTGCAAATCCCTGTAACAGCTTGCCGGTACCGAGGAAGCCAAACCGCCCGGTTCTGTAAGAAAGCGGAAATCGCCTTATGGGCAAGGCTTCCAGCCTTTGCGCTGTTCAGGCGCTTTCGCAGCGTCCTCTGTTCACACGACGGAAGCTTTAGCCACAGTTGATATAACCTTCGCCAGCCGGTCCAGTGTATCTAGTGCCCCGCCGGTCAGCCTCGGCTCGTGGAGCCTACCCCGCTTCGCGCCGGGCCGCCCGGCGGCACGGCATCCGAACAGAATCAGTGGAATCAAGCGTGATCTTCATGCAGCCTTGCTAATGTAAGTTCTGCATCGGCCGACTCTCCCACGCCTGGGAGTCGGCTAGGCCCGGCGGTTCAAACCCAACGCCCCCAACAGAGCGCAGAACTGTCGGGCCGCTTAGGGACAAGGCGTCCAGCCCTTGTGGCATCACTCGAAGGCGAAGTTATAGATCGTGTGGTCAGCTTCGTCAGTCACACCATCTCCAGTTTGGTTTCGTCTCGCACATGCCGTCACGCTTCATTAGCGGATGCTTGTAAGACACGGGCCGCGCTTCGAAATCGCGCTGTGAGGTGTGGCTTTCAGGCATCGCCCTAACAATATCCACGCCTTCGAACTTGTCGGCGTTGACAACGAAAGGCGTTCCGCGACATCGCTATATCCACTCGGGTGGTGACGTTGGGGCATTCATCCGACCTAAGCTGGCAACAAAGGGTATCCCCGTGAAACAGATTCTTCTTGCAACCGCTCTCGTCCTCGCGACCGGCTGCGCCTACGCGGCCGACGCTTTGCAGGAGGCACCGATTGCAGCTTCCTATGATTGGACCGGCGCATATATCGGCGTGAACGCCGGCGGCGGTTTCGGCACGTTTAGCGTTGATCCTTCCGACGGCGGCCCTGGCGGTTTTGACCTCAGTGCGAGCGGCTTCGTTGGCGGTGTTCAGGCCGGTTACAACTGGCAGGTTGGCCAATTCGTCTACGGCGTGGAAGCCGATTTCCAGGCTGCCGACGTCAAGGGAGAGTTGTCGATCGGAGGCCCCTCTCTCGAAACAAAGATTGACTGGTTCGGCACGTTGCGTGCTCGCATTGGCTATACGCCCGTCGATCGCTTCCTGGTCTATGGCACTGGCGGCTTGGCCTACGGTCACGAAAAGCTCTCTTTCCCGGGGATCGACTCTTCCAAGACCAGGGTCGGCTGGACCGTTGGTGCGGGCGCTGAATACGCCATCAATACGAATTGGTCGCTCAAGTCTGAGTATCTTTACACAGACCTGGGTAAAGCGACGTTCGATCTCCCAGGGCCAGGGCCAGATGCCGACGTTAAAGTCCCCTTCCATACCGTTCGCGTTGGTCTGAACTACAAATTCTAGTTTATCGGCGGACCTTAACAGACAAAGCCCCGGCAGATTTGTCCGGGGCTTTTTTGTTGCGCGGCAACCGCCGCAGAGCAGGATTTGCGACGTGGTTCGCGGCTACCGAACCTACACCATGCGGACTAACAAAAGCCCGCCGGCCGGGGCCAACGGGTGAAGTGAGGTCTCGGCCTTCACGTGGGCCAAGAAAGTGATCATGCGCTCACCAAGCGGCGAAGCCACCCTCAAATTGTTAAGAGGTCCCAGGCTGCGCAAAGTCGCTTATCGGCAATGGCTCGGGGACACCGCTTCACCCAGCGTTAACGAGATTAGCGCAAGCTAATATGTGGACATGAACCCTGTAGTACGTGGCCAAACTAAGCCCCGGCGCCAGAACCCCTAGCGCTGGGGCTTTTTCATCCGGCCGTGACGTTGCGACTTTTCGGCTCCCCGTCACGCTTGCTTCGTGATCTGGATAACCTGCCTCCCGTTGATATCGCGGACGGTGCACACGACATCGTGGCCTTTGGCTTCTCCCGCCAATCTATCGGCCATCGCGACGGCTGTTTGCCTGGCCAGCCTGAGGTCGTGCAGGCTGGTTCCTTGCTTATCGTGGTAGGTATCCCCGCCATGGGCGAGGTCGAAGAAAAATCGCGGCATGCCCCACCCCCACAACCCGGCTCACCGATCGAGGTGACACAGGATTTGCGAGCCGGGCTTTCCGCCGACATCTATCCCCGAGGAGAAGTGGTTTCAACCATCGGCGGTGAACCAATGATTTTCTATAACCGGTTGTGCTACAATGAGGACTGAGGTCTCATTGCGCTGCCTGCGATGGTCTACTTCACAGTTGTCAAGAGCCCGCCTTCGGATGCGCCCGCGGATACGCGCGGGCCCAGTGAGGTTCCGATTCCGATAAGAGCAATCTTGCATTTTAATATTCGTTGAACCTTAAGTTAGTTGCGGGGGTCGTTATGGGCGTGGCATTGCGACTGCCTCAATCCTCCCGGAAATCCTTCAGCGAGGCGTGACGCAGCGCGTCCTCGCCCTTAAGGAACTTGACGCGGCCGACCAAGCCGGGTTTCAGCCATTCGGCCTTTTGCTTGGCAAGGCCCTTCGGCGGTGGCGCGCCGGTCTTGCGTTGAACACGATCCCATAGATCCTGTCGTTTTTCTGCTTTGAAGGTGACGAAGGCGCCGCCCATGTAGCGGCCCTTGTCGGCCATCAATACCATGGCCGGCTTGCCGCGCTCTCGCTGAACGCCAATGATGTCCATTTCCTTCTCGATGTAGCACTTGATCTTCCGCCAGTTCATGGTCGAGCCGCAGCGGTAGACGCTGTCCAGCAGCTTCGAAACGATGCCTTCCAGGTTCGCTTCGCAAGCAAGGTGGTAGACGGCGTCGCCAGTGCCTGGCAAAGCCTCTGAGAACTGAATGTGCCCGCCGTCAGGGATAAGCGCCTGCAGCACGTCCCTGCGGTTGTAGAGCGGCATGTCGCGCAAGTCATGTCCGTTGAGGTGGAGGAGATCGAACGCGACCAGGTAGAGGTCTTGCGGGCGCCGCGTGATGGCCGAACGCAAGGCATGGAAGTCGGAAAGGCCGGCATCGTTCGTGACGATCATCTCGCCTTCGACGATGTAACTCTCGGCCTTCAGCTTTGCCGCTTCGGCCGCGGTCGGCCGATACTTGCTCGTCCAGTCGATCCCGGTCTTCGTATAGAGCCGGATACCATCCTCGTCCTTGATAAGCTGGGTTCTGTAGCCGTCAAATTTCACCTCACGACCAGCCATCGCCCTTCGGAGGCTGCTCGACCAGCTCGGGCTCCATCGGCTTGATGAAAGTGAGACGCAACGCACAACCCCAACACAACGCTTTCAAGGCGCGGGCCGCTACCTTAGTTCCGGAACATTTTAGCAAAAGTGAATGTTTATTTGGTTATGAAGAACGATCCTGAGTGCCGGGCAGCGCTCCGCATGATCCGGGCAACGATTGAGGAGCATTGCCCGCCCGGCGTCCTGATGAGCGAGGAGCAGGTGAATGGCCGTTATGGCCCGACGCTGCTCGACGAAGCCGAGGCACTGTCGGTTGCGATTGTTGCCACGGTGGAGCGGCTGAGTTTTGAGCCCAGAAAGATACCTCCAGCGCCGAGCATAAAGACGTGAGTTTCCCCTCAGCACCGGAGCTGGCTGCTACCATGACTTTGAGGAAGCCAATCTGTTTCCCAAAAGGAGGCGGGAAGCGCGTGAGCAGGTGCGGCCTAGCTCGCCCGGCGGTAGGCCTGCGTGGCCTGAACCGCCTCAAGCAGCTCTTCTTCTGTTCTCCGGCCGCCCCCGAACATGTTGACCAGTAGCAAGGCGGTAGCTTCGGCGTCCGGGGAACCCGGTTGGCAACCGCGCTCGCGGCACAGGACGTCAAATACGCGCTTCAGCATGTCGAGGTCTTCTGGATAAAAGGCATTATGCGGCAGGTACCGTTGCATCTCTCTGTTCCCGTTGAGGGCGAGAGTGCGTTGGTCGCTCTCAAGCAGCGGAGCCCATGACATAGCCGCTGACCAGCGCACCTTGGCGGCTCCTGCTGCAAAGGTCTATTGCATTTGATGTGCGGCCGAAAGGATCTCGGAATCACGGGTCAACATGACCACTGTGCGCCCAATGACGAGCCACGTTCCTACCAAGAGGGCCTTGGTTGACAAGGCGAACCAATACCGAACCTCGCGCTCGCGCCTCTGAGCCGGAACAAGGATTGGCGCTCATCGTTGGATCGGTGACCGAATCGGGGCCAAGCATGAAAACCTACCAAGTCGAAGAAATGGCCGGCGAGACGCCGGTTTCCCGTCAAACAGTCGCCGCCAATTCGCCGTGGGAGGCTGCGAGCATCGGTACCAAGAAAGAGGTCCAGGCGCGCAGAGACGAGCGGCTATGGGTTCGCGTCACCGAGGAAAGCAGCCGCGCCGTGTACAAATACGCGTTCAAGTAGTCGCCGCGGGCGAGCGGAACGAGAAAAGGACAGCAGCGTTCCTGTCCATGGTTCTCGCCGAAGAGATCGAAATGGTGAAAGGCCATGTGAGGGTGGGTGAGCAGCATCTGCTCCGTCAACACGAACTCATTGCCCAACTCGAGCGGGACAATCTGCCGACGCGCGTCGCGATCGATTTCCTCCAGCAATTAGAGGACATGCAAGCTCTGCACCGCCTGCATTTGTCTCGGCTCCTGCGCAAGGCTGTGGATAGTAACCCCTCGTTCACCATATCTGGGCATTCGAATTGAAGGCCCAAACAGCTCTCATAATCTGGCCTTGCGTCAATTGAGACGCGCCCCCGCCCAATACTGGCGGCCGACGCTTGCATGTACCGGACCCCAAATCCTCGTATGCGTCGGCCGCTGGATTTTCACGCGGGGAAGTTCGCGGGGGCGAAATCATGCAGTGGCTTGAGCGCATAACGGCGGGCATGTCCGCCAGAGAATTTCTGGTAGTGCCGCCCAGGGAAGCCCGCTACGAAAGTGCAGCCTATCGGGCGCAGATGGAAGCCGCCCTGTCGGCTGCGATGCCGGACTATACGTTTACCGTGACGCTTGAGCATCCCCAGAGGCAGGACGAGGAGGATATCTTTGTCGAGCCGAATGGCGTGGTGCTCGATCTGGCGCCGTTTCTACAGCGCGTTGCCGAGGCATTGGCGCCGTTCATTGCTGACAGGGCGCCCAGGCCGAACTAGCCCAGACATACGATGCCCGGCCTGCGGGGAGTCGGGGGGACTTCGGGCAGACAGGCCGGGCCCTTACCCCGGTTGAGTGCGGGGCAGAACAACACTATGCGCCAGTTGTGACAAGCCCGCATTAACAATTTTAGGTATCGCTAATGAAAAGCCCGTCGCAGCTAATAAGCGTCGGCGACGGGCTTCTCGCAACTTTTCCAGTCCAACGGCTAACACCCCGAAGGGCCGACCGCTGCACAGAAACTCAGCGGCGTGCAATGTGTTCCATTTTTCTACTTGAAGCTGCCTTCCCCATTGTCCATCGCTGCGAAGATCACTCGAAAACGCTGTCGACTCGATCGCCGCAATGTCTTCCCGTTGCGCCGCCCTCATCAGCTCGTCAGCCAAGTCACTTACCGCAACCAGGTTGCGCTCATAAACGAGCCCGCACCGAGGGGAACGGTGCGGGCTCGAGTAGGGAAGCAAAAACCCGACGCGACGCTGTAAAGACGCTCTCGGGAAAGGGCAACGTCGAGCTTCAAACACCGCCTGGTCGGAATGTTCCACCAGGGTCAATGCCGATTATTCAAAAAGCGGGCCTCTCTAACCAATGACGGCCAGTCTGTGCCGATCATTTTTCCACCAACTCCTGGGCCTGCTCCTCAGAAATCTCTGCCTCCTTAATGAGGCGAGGAATCAATAAGTCCGCATCATTCTCGAAATCGTCTTTGTCGTTACCGTCACGCATTACGCAACTCCTTCACCGAATGGTGAATGAAGCAGCCTCGAGAAGGTTTCGGAGGCCTTCCTGGATGTAACAGAATGTGAAAAAGGCCCCCGGCCGGATCAATTTCGGCGACATAATAGTTGCTCGCAGCGGACCGACCCGCCTATGCTCTTCGCTGGGCTGGGAGTGACATGGCGCCAAGGTTCTTAGCAAAACAGCTTGCTCGTCCGGCCGGGATCGGCGGCTGGCTAGTCCGAGCCGGAATGAATCGTGGCAACGCTCGGCTGAACAGCTACGCTCTCGATCAATTACAGCTGGTGCCTGACGATCAAGTCTTGGAGATCGGCTTCGGCGGCGGCGCGGCACTCCTGCGACTTCTCAGCGGCGCATCGTTCGTCTGCGGTGTTGATCGCTCTCATGATGTTGTGAGCGCTGCCACCCGCAAGTTTGCCGACGCGGTCGGCGCCGGACGAGCCCAGTTTCACGTGGGCGCGGTTGAGAAACTTCCGCTGCAGGATGCGACATTCACCAAAGCCCTAAGCGTTCACACGGTATACTTCTGGCAGAGTCTTGAAGCCGGATCTGCGGAGCTCGCCCGAGTTCTCGCGCCGGGCGGCCGCGTCGTGTTGGGCTTCCTCCCCAAGAGGCATATGGACCGGATGAACATGCCGGCCGATATCTTCACCCCGCGCGAGCCGGACGACATCGTCGCCGCTTTGAAAGCCACGGGATTCAGAGAGATCGAGGTTCGAACGCCGAACTCGGAGACGACCTGGGCCGTCGCTACAGGTGTGCGAAACTGAGTTTCTCAAGTCTGGTGAACGGACGGCAACAAAAAAGCCCGCCGGCCCGAACCCGCAGGCTTGATGTGCTGCCAGGCGCCAAAGTCTACGCGACAGGCCCAGAGACAATGATCACCTCCGCAGCGACGGTCCCAAGGCGGTCGCGCTTTTGGAGAGTTGGCTTCTCGTAAGTCTTCTTCATGGGAACCCGGCGAAGACAGCCAGCGCTGGTCGGTCACCTGGGTGAGAACTGCCTTGAGGCTTTTCAATGGGTCGATCCGCCGTGCCTGTGGCGAGCGCCAGGCGCGCCGCCTTGCGGCGGGCATGCTAGTCACAGGCGAACCCACCGATCGCCAGGGCCGCGCTGACCAGGGCGAGCTGGCTCTGTAGGTGGGAAGCCTGCCGGCTGTCCCGCCCGCGACGCCGCTACCGGCTGCGGCATCGGCCGGCCTGCTCGACGCGCGCTTTTGGGATCCTAAGCAAAAGGCTCGCCTTCGGCTGCCGTTGACGAATTTTGGCATCCGCGACATTGCGCCGGGATCGTCGCCGCCGATCGCTTGTTTTCCTTGCCGGCAGTGCGCCGCAGCGCCATCGGCGCGAGGCGGCGGTTGAATCTCACCGCAACCTCGTTGAAGTGCCGGCATAAGGAGAAACGTGTGTCGGGAACGAAAGTCCTTTGGGGGCAGATCGTCGCTGTCCTCCTGGTCGTGCTCTTCACGACCTGGGGATCGACACAATGGTCGGCGTGGCAACTAGGCTACCAAGTGGGGTTGGGAACGCCGTGGTTCGTGATCGGCGGCATGCCAGTCTATTATCCGCCTGCCATCTTCTGGTGGTGGTATTTCTACGGAGCCTACGCGCCTGCCATCTTCCTGCGCGGTGGTCTCATTGCCGCGTCTGGTGGCTTCGTCGCTATCGCCGTGGCGATCGGGATGTCGCTGTGGCGTGCCCGCGAGGCGACGAATGTCGAGACTTACGGCTCCGCCCGCTGGGCCGAAAAGAGCGAGGTGCAGGCGGCAGGCCTGCTCGCCCCGGACGGCGTGGTGCTGGGGCGGTATGGGTCTCACTACCTGCGCCACGATGGGCCAGAGCATGTGCTTTGCTTTGCGCCGACGCGTTCGGGAAAGGGGGTCGGCCTTGTCGTGCCCTCGCTGCTCACCTGGTCTGGCTCGGCGATCGTCCATGACATCAAGGGCGAGAACTGGGGCCTGACCGCCGGTTTCCGCGCCCGCCACGGCCGTGTGCTGCTTTTTGATCCGACCAATTCCAGATCCGACGCTTACAACCCATTGCTCGAGGTCCGCCGCGGTGAATGGGAGGTCCGCGACGTGCAAAACATCGCCGACATCCTAGTCGATCCCGAGGGTTCGCTTGAACGGCGCAATCATTGGGAAAAGACGAGCCACGCGCTTCTGGTCGGCGCGATCCTGCATGTGCTCTATGCCGGGCCGGAAAAGACACTGGCCGGCGTGGCAGCATTCCTGTCCGATCCGAAGCGGCCGATCGAATCGACCCTGGCAGCGATGATGACCACGCCGCATCTGGGGCAGGGCGGTCCGCACCCGGTCATCGCCAGCGCGGCGCGTGAGTTGCTGAACAAGTCCGACAACGAACGCTCCGGCGTGCTCTCGACGGCGATGTCCTTTCTTGGGCTCTATCGCGATCCGGTCGTGGCCGAGGTGACCCGCGCATGCGGCTGGCGCATCGCCGATCTGGTCACCGACACCCGCCCGGCAACGCTCTATCTCGTCGTGCCGCCCTCCGACATCAGTCGCACCAAGCCGCTTATCCGTCTCATCCTCAACCAGGTCGGCCGCCGCCTGACCGAGGATTTGCATGCCGGGACCGATCGTCACCGTTTGCTTCTGATGCTTGACGAGTTTCCGGCGCTTGGACGGCTCGATTTCTTCGAATCCGCGCTCGCTTTCATGGCCGGCTATGGACTGAAGAGCTTCCTGATCGCGCAGTCCCTCAATCAGATCGAGAAAGCCTACGGGCCGAACAATTCCATCCTGGACAACTGCCATGTGCGCGTCAGCTTCGCGACCAATGACGAACGCACCGCCAAGCGTGTATCCGATGCCCTTGGCACGGCAACCGAGCTGAAGGCGATGAAGAACTATGCCGGTCACCGGCTCTCGCCATGGCTCGGTCACCTCATGGTTTCACGCTCAGAGACGGCACGGCCCTTGCTGACGCCCGGCGAGATCATGCAATTGCCGGCTGGCGACGAGATCGTCATGCTGGCTGGCACGCCGCCGATCCGGGCCTGGAAGGCGCGCTATTTCGAGGACCCGCGGTTGCGGGAGCGCATTCTGCCGCCACCGGCTCTTTCGGGTCGATTTGAACCGCAGCCTGACGATTGGACGAACCTCCCGTTGCCACTTTCTCCATCTGGTACACCAGCCACAACTGCCGGAGCGGGAGTCCAGGAGGACTCGACCGACTCCGAATGGCGGCGCCAGCCCGAGCTCGATCCCTTTCTGCCAGCTGCAACGGAGCCGACGTTGGTCAACGAGTTCGAGCCCGATGCGGCCGACGAGACGGATGATCTCGCCGCGAGCAGCAGCCGGTTGGCTCGCCAAGCGCGAGGCGTGGCGCGGCAGATCGCGCTCGATCCGGATGACGGCATGGAGTTGTGACGACCGTGACGTCAGCCAAGAAGAAGGTGCAGATTTCCGTCTATCTCGATCCTGCCGTGAGGGAGGGGCTGGTCGAATATGCTGCCCGGCGCGATCGATCCCACTCGCTTGTTGCTGAGGCGGCGATCGCCTCTTTCCTATCTCCGGATGCCGACGGCCAGCGTGAGGCGGCGGTGTCCAAACGGCTCGACCGGATCGACCGCCGGATCGCGCGGCTGGAGCGCGATGTCGGCATCTCCATCGAAACGCTGGCCGTGTTCGTGCGCTTCTGGCTGGCGACCACACCCGCTTTGCCTGAGCCGATGGCCCAGGCAGCGCGCGCCAAGGGAAGCGAGCGTTATGAGGCTTTCGTTGCCGCTCTCGGCAGGCGGCTGGCCAAAGGACCAACCTTGGGGCAGGAAATCCCAGAAGACGTCGCTCCGTCGATCGATCCATCACAAGATTGACCTGAAAGGGCATATCGGCTGAGGGTCGCGCCGCCTGAGCCCGCGCGACGCCTCCAAGTCCTGTTGGTGCAAACGCCTTCGAGTGGCAGAACCGTCAGTTGGCGGCACCGCATAGCTGCGAGGTCGTCAATCCTGGCGGCACGTTTTCCGAGCGGCCAAATCCATACTTCGCCATGATGGTGGCGATCGTGCCGTTCGACATGACCTTCGCCAGACCCTGATTGTAGAGGTCACGCAGATCCCCATCGTCCTTCCTGAAGGCGATCGCGATATAGCTGATCGACTTCTCGCTGGTCGTGAACGGGCTGGCGCGCTCCAAATCGGGGCTCTTGTTGCCGGCAAGCAGCCCGATCACTGTCGGAGAAGAGAACACGGCGGCGTCTATGCGGCCGGCGCGCAATGCCGCCAGATTGGTCTCGATGTCAGGGAACTGCAGGATGCGGTCCTCCGGCACGCCCTCGGCGATGGCATTCCCGATCACGTTGCTGCCGCGGCCACCGCCCATGATCGCGTCGGATTTCTTGGCGAGGTCGGCATAACTGTGGATCGCCTTGGGGTTGCCGGCCAGCACGACCGCCGCGTCGTCCGTTCTCAGATCGGGAGCGCCGAAGGCGACTTGCTGGCAGCGCGGCGGTGTGATCGAAAGGCCTGACGCCACGGCATCGAAACGCCCGGCCATC
>NZ_RZRX01000094.1:0-22017 GCF_003997405.1 Mesorhizobium sp. M2A.F.Ca.ET.042.01.1.1 | reverse complement strand
GGTCAGCACAGAGCCGTAGTCGTACATGCGGCCGGTGGCCGACGTGCCGCCGACGACATAGGCGTCCGGGCGCGACGTCACCTCCCAGCCTTCATGCGCGAAGGCGGTGATGCGGCCGTCCTTGCCGGCGCCGATGCGGATGCGGTGCCGGGTTTCGGCCCGATAGGTCTGCGTGCCGAATGCCTGCATGCGGCTGGTCACGCAGCGCACCGGACGTCCGAGGCGCTTGGCGGCCACCGCCACGATTGCCGTGCGCGGAGTCATCGGCCCCTTCGAGCCGAAGGCCCCGCCGATGAAGGGGCTGACGATGCGTACCTTCGCAGGGTCGATCTTCAACTGCCTTGCCAACTCGACCTTCCAGCCGGTCACATTCTGCGACGGCTCGTGAACGGTCAGCTGGTCGCCTTCCCAGAAGGCCGTCGTTGAAAACAGCTCGATCGGGTTGTGGTGCTGCGTGGGCGTCGAATAGCGCTGGTCGATCTTGACCGCCGCATCGGCATAGGCCGCATCGAAGTCGCCCGCCTTCACATCTTCCTTGAACAGAGGGCTCTTTCCGGCGGCAGGGATGGTCGCCGTCCCCGGGCTGTCGAAAGTCGCAGTCGGCTTCTCTTCCTCGTACTCGGCGCGGATCAGCCGCGCCGCTTCTTCGGCCGCCTCGAATGTCTCGGCAACCGCGAGCGCGACGATCTGACCGTCATGGAAGATCGTCCTGTCGTGCAGCGGTCCAATAGAAGTCGCGCCGGAATTGCCGAATTTCGGTTTGTCGACCTTCTCCATGTCGCCATAGGTGACGATGTCGAGCAGGCCGGGCACCGCGCGGGCTTCGTCGAGACGAAGCTTCGTCACTTTGCCCTTGGCAATGCTGCTGGTGGCCAGCGCGCCATAGGCAATGTTGCCGGTGGGCAGATCGGCGGGATAGTGGGCTTGTCCGGTGACTTTCAACCGTGCATCGATGCGCGGCAGCGGTTCGCCCATGTTCTCCTTAGGTCTGGGAGCGGCAGCGTCCATGGTCACACCTTCATGTCTCGGGTTTCAAGCAGTGCCCGCACCAGCGTTCGTTTTCCAAGCTCGATCTTGAATGCGTTGTGCTGGCGCGGTCGGGCTTGGGCGAAGGCGGCGTCGGCCGCCGCTTCCGCCGATGCCTCGTCGAGCTTCTTGCCTTGCAGGCTTTGTTCGGCCGCGCTGGCACGCCAGGGCACGGTCGCCACACCGCCGAGCGCGATGCGTGCCTCGCGCACGGTCTCGCCGTCCAGGTCGAGCGCGACAGCCGCCGAAGCCAGCGCAAAGGCATAGGATTCGCGGTCGCGGATTTTCAGGTAAAGCGAGCGCCGGGCCCATGGGATGGCGGGCACTTCGATCGCAGTGATGATCTCGTCGGCGGCGAGATCGGTCTCGATATGTGGCGTGTCGCCGGGCTGCCGATGCAGCTTGGCGAACGGGATCTTTCGTGCGCCGCGCGAGCCTTCGGCATGGACGACGGCATCGAGCGCGATCAACGCCTGGGCGAAATCGCCATGATAAGTGGCGATGCATGCATCGCTGTCCCCCAGAACCGCATGCTGCCGGTTGAAGCCTTCCATCGCAGCGCAGCCGGAGCCAGGCACACGCTTGTTGCATTGCCAAGACGTCTCGCGAAAATATTCGCAGCGCGTGCGTTGCAGGATGTTTCCGGCCAGGCTTGCCATGTTGCGGATCTGGCCGCTTGCCGCCAAACGCAAACTGTCGGCAATGACGGGATATCGCTCCTTGACCTCTCGGTGATCCGCAGCCTCGCCCATACGCGCCAGGGCGCCGAAGCGGATGCCGTCATCGGTTACCCGGATTTGCCTCAGTCCAGACTCCTTGAGCCGGTTGAGATCAAGCAGGCGGTTGGGTTCCGCCACGCCGAGTTTCATGTAGTCGGCAAGGTTGGTACCCCCCGCGATGAACTGCGCATTGGCTCGCGTGGGTTGATCGTCGTTGGTCGTGAACCGGGACGCGATCGCGACCGCCGCGGAGATGTCGGCAGGCTGTTCATAGACGAACGGACGCATGTCAGGCTCCCTTCGTCTCGTCGCGCGCCTGCAGGATGGCGGCGACGATGTTGGGATAGGCGGCGCAGCGGCAGATATTGCCGCTCATATATTCGCGGATGTCATTCTCGGATTCGGCGTGACCTTCATTGACGCAACCGATCGCCGACAGGATCTGGCCCGGCGTGCAATAGCCGCACTGGAAGGCATCGTGGTCGATGAAGGCCTGCTGCATCGGATGCAGCTTGCCGTCGCTTGAGGCGAGCCCTTCGATCGTCGTGATGTCCTTGCCTTCGTTCATCACGGCGAAGCTCAGGCAAGACAGCACCCGCTTGCCGTCAACCAGCACCGTGCAGGCGCCGCACTGGCCGTGGTCGCAGCCCTTTTTGGTGCCGGTAAGGCCGGCGTGGTCGCGCAACGCGTCGAGCAGGCTGGTTCGGGTGTCGAGCGAAAGTTCATAGGGCTGCTCGTCGATCCTGAGCGACGTTACGACCGGCTGCCTCAACTTTGTTTGGGAGATGACTGGCGCCTCAGCCTGCGCGGTCGATGCTAGCAACGGTGCTGCCGCCGCCGAAACAGTACCTGCCATGAACCTTCTTCGACTGAACCCGTTGTTTGATGCGACTGAAGGCTGGGACATGGCTCGCTCCTGGCTGGCTGGTCTTGTGCGCTAACCTTTCGATGGTTCCATTGTTCCGGCGCTGAACGCAGAACCGCGACACTTCACCAAACTGTGAGGCTCCTGCTCAACCGGAGTGCCGCGAGGCTTCGCCGGGAACATGCGGCGCGGCGAGGCGTTCTGTGCCAGTCCATCTCTCCGTCAGTAGGGCATCATGAAATCAAAGCTGGTCACTGAAACCTCGGGACAGAGAATATTCGTGGTCGTGCTCGATCCGGGCGAGGAAGCCTTCGCCTCCCTTACGGCTTTCGCGGGGCAGAAGGGAATTACCGGCGCCTCGCTGACGGCAATCGGCGCCTTCGAGAGAGCAACGGTCGGCTGGTTCGATTTCGGCTCGAAATCCTACCGCAAGCTACCGGTCGACGAGCAGTGTGAGGTGCTGAGCGCCATCGGCGACATCGCCGTCGACGACAGCGGCAAGCCAAGCCTGCATCTGCATGCGGTGCTGGGCCTGAGCGACGGATCCACCCGCGGTGGGCACCTGCTGGAAGGCGTGGTGAAGCCGACCCTCGAAGTCACGGTGACGGAATCGCCTGTGCATTTGCGGCGCACGAAGCGACCGGGCCTCGGCATCGCCCTGATCGATCTCGACGCGTGAGATCCCGCGCTGCCGAAACCGCATCTTCGGTCGAGCGTTCAAGCTTGATGGAACATGCGGACCTCTTTACGCGAAACGCAGCCGTCGAGCGATATGGCGGATGCCTGTGCGGCAACATCCGCTATTGTCTGACGGCAGAGCCGCGCGTGCATTACTGCCATTGCGATATGTGCCGGCGCGCGACCGGGAGCGCCTTCGCCGTGCTTGGCTGGGCGCCTGTCGCCGACCTCTTGTGGCTGACCACGGAACCAGCCTATCGCCGCTCCTCGCCGATCGCCCGCAGAAGCTTCTGCCAGTCCTGCGGCACGCCTCTTACCCTTGCCTACGACGCGAACCCTCGCGAGGTCGCGATGCATATCGGGACCTTTGACGATCCGTCCGGGCTTGAGCCGCGTCACAATTACGGCTCCTCGCAACGGCTCGGCTGGGTCTGCTGCGGCATCGACCTGCCGCACCACGACACGGAAGAACGATGGTAGCGGCGCGCCGGAGCGACCTGCCGTCACCATCGGAAACGCCGCCGATGGAAGCGCGAACGGCGGAAGCGTTGCCGGAGGGAAATGGTTCCTGGCAATACGAGCCGAAATGGGATGGCTTCCGTTGCCTTGCCTTCAAGGACGGCAAGGCCGTCGATCTTAGGGCGAAATCCGGAAAGCCGCTTGGCCGCTACTTTCCCGAATTGATGGCGACGATGGAAAGCCTCGATGCGGAGGATTTCGTCGTCGACGGCGAGATCGTCATCAAGATCGACGGTCGCGCTTCCTTCGATGCGCTGCAAATGCGGCTGCACCCCGCGGAGAGCCGTATCCGCAAGCTCAGCATCGAGACGCCGGCGCGGCTGATCCTGTTCGACATGCTGGTCGCCCCGGGAGGCAAGATCATGCTCGAACGACCCCTGCGGGCCCGGCGCGAGGCTTTGGAGGCCTTTCTGTCCAAGGCGGCCAATCCCGGCCTCCAGCTGTCGCCATCGACCACCAATGTCGCCACCGCCAGGCAATGGCTGCAAGGCGCCGGCGGTTCGACAGATGGTGTCGTGGCCAAGATGCTCGACGATCCATATCGGCCGGGCGAGCGCGCGATGGTCAAGGTCAAGCGGCTGCGCACCGCCGACTGCGTGGTCGGCGGCTTCCGCTATCTGAACGGCAAACGGCAGGTCGGATCGCTTCTGCTCGGCCTCTACAACGACAATGGGCAGCTCGATCATGTCGGGTTCACATCGACCATCGCCAATGAAGACCGCGCGGCGCTCACGGCGAAGCTCGAGGCCTTGCGCGGCGGGCCGGGCTTCACCGGCAAGGCGCCGGGCGGTCCGAGCCGCTGGAGCACCGAGCGCAGCGGTGAATGGGAGCCGGTGAAGCCGGACCTGGTCGTCGAGGTTCGTTTCGACCATGTCACCGGTGAGCGCTTCCGGCATGGCACGAGGTTGCTGCGCTGGCGGCCGGACAAGGCGCCGCGGCAGTGCACGTTCGAGCAGATCGCGTAGCCCAATCATCTCTTGAACGCGAAGAGGCTCGCATCCGCATCCTCCTTGCCGGCGATGGAAGCCGAGACGATCTCGGACGCGATCTGTGAAAACGTGATTCCGTTTCCGCCGTAGCCCATCACCGCATGAACGCGCGGGTGGCCGGGCAGACTGCCGATAATCGGAAGTCCGGTGTCGGTGGCTCCGAACGAGCCGGTCCAGGCGAATTCCGCAGTGGTGTCGAGTCGCGGGAAGATTCTGCCGAGTTTCTCCTCAAGGCGGTCCGTCTTTTGCGCGGTCAGGGCGTCGCGCCGTTCCTCGTCGGTGAACTCCTCGTCTTCGCCGCCGCAGATCACGCGACCATCGGATGTCGCCCTGAGATAGAGATAAGGGTCCGAAGCTTCCCAGATCAGGGCGGCGAGCGGCCAGATCTTCTCCGGCTGCGACCGGGTGGCAATCGCCCATGTCGAGATGATGCGATGGCCGGTCCTCGGCACGATATCGAGCAGCTCGTAGCCGGTCGCAAGGACAAGATGGCGAGCATGTATCCTCGGACCGTGGCGCGTCGCCACCGTCACGCCGAGGCGGGTATCTTCGATGGCAGTCGCTTCCGCCGGCGCATAGAGCCGTCCTTTGCGTTGCAACGCCCTCATCAGCAGCCCGGACGTCAATTTGCGTGGATCGAGCGCCAGATTGCCGTGGCTCAGAATCGCTGCGGCGCGCTCTATCCCGAAATCTTCTCTCAGCTTCTTGCGTGGCAGGAAGGACGCTCCAATGCCTGCCTCACGACGCGCTTCGGCCTCGCTGCGCAGCTCCGGGGCATCGAGCCGATTGCCGGCCAAATAGAGCGACGGCGTCTCGGCCGACCGGCAGCGAATATCGAGTTCCGCGATGCGCCCGCGCAGGTTGAGCAGCGACAGCCGCGAGCGGATCCAGGCCTGCCGAGCGGCATCGCCTCCAATCATCCTGGACAGCCTTGTCAGCGGTTGATCGATCTCGAACGCGACGAGTGCCGTCGTCGCGGCCGTCGAGCCCTGCAACGGCCCACGCCTGTCGATGCAAATGACGGCGTGGCCGTCGCGGGTCAAAGCTTCGGCCATCATCGCGCCGCTAATGCCCATGCCGACGATCAGGACATCGGTCTTTGCATCTCGGGTCAGGCGTTCCGCCGGCACCGCGGGCGAGCGATAGGCAGACCAGACAGGTTTGCCGCTTCTGAGATCGAGCTGGCGAGGCATGAAAGTTCCCGGTTCGGCACGATAAGTCACAAGGCACCGTGCTGTTCCCGGGCAACCGCGCCAACCCCGTGATTGGACGCGCCAACCCCGTGATTGGATTTGAAGCGGAACAACTGTTTCTGCGAGAGGTTCTTCACTTGAAGCTCAGAAATGGAGAACGTCATGGACCCGCGCGACAAACAGCGGCCTGCAAAGACCGACGAAACCGAAGCGCCGACCATCGAACAGCAGGACTGGGACGCTCTGGAGGGCAGCAGGATCGTGCCTGACAGCGTCGCGGTGAACGGTGACCCGCAGGACGATGCCGAAGCGGAAGGCGACCTTCCGGAAGAGGATGACGACAACCCCTTCCAGGACAGCGATGAAGCCTTGCCTGATGACAAAGAAGAACGCGTCCTGTCGAAGGACCCTTCCAAGGAAGGCAACCGGTTCGACGAGGTCTAACGATCAGATTTCGAGCAGCGCGTAGGGACGGCCCGTCGGCTTCGTGATGTGCATGGCGACGTTATAGACTTTGGCGCCGCCGGGGGTCTGGCCCTCGAAAGTGCCACGATGGGCATGGCCGTGCACGACCGCGCTCACCTTGAACCGGTCGATCGTTTCGGCAAGCCGCGACGATCCGAGGAACGGAAAGATTTCCGGCGGCTCGCCGGCGACCGTCTCCGCGATCGGCGCATAGTGAAGCACCACCAGCGTGCGCTTGGCGCGGACCTGCCGCATGGCGTTCTCGAGCCGCATCGCCTCGTTGACGCTCTCGGCCACCATGGCCTTGATCGCCGGCTCGCCGAAAGGGCCAAGCATCCTCGAGCCGAAGCCGCCGACAAAACCCTTGACGCCGACAAAGCCGACTTCCATCAGCTCCGTCGCTTGCCCATCTAGGAGATAGACACCGGCCTGGCGGAGCGTCGCCGCGATCTGGTCGACGCAGCCGGATTCGTAATCGTGGTTGCCGAGCACCGCGACCACGGGAATGGAGCAGGCGCGCAAATCCTCCGCGAGGAGCTCGGCCTCCTTCGGCTTGCCGAGATTGGTGAGATCGCCGGTGAGCACCAGGACGTCCGCTTCTCGGGAAACCTCGCCGAACAGGTCGCGGTAGGACGTCTGCGCATCTTCCTGAACATGCAGATCGCCCATGGCGGCGATCTTGACCTTGCCGTTGCCGTTCGCTTTGCGGCCTGTCCTGCTTTGTTCAGCCATCGCGGAATTCTCCAACGCCGCCGACGCCGGCGAAGCCCCATTCCTTGACGTCGATCTCGTAGTCAACCTGCGACAAAAGCCGGCCGCGGCAGATCTTCATGCGCGGCGAAGGCAGTTTCCGCTGCCTGCCGAGCCGGTCGAGCAGATTGTCGAGCAGCCAGTCGGGAATGTGGTCGCGTTCGCTGGGATAGATCCATCTGAAATTCAGCAACTGCATCAAGAGCACCTCCCAGTGGGTGTCGAGATAGGAGAGCAATCTTTGCCAATCGATCTGCTCATGCGCCTTGAGTATGGTATGGGCGATGTCGGCGCCATCATGCCGGCCCCTGTCCTGGATGAAGCATTTCGACCAGATAAGCTCGGTCGGGCCGATGATCCTGACCCGGCTGCCCAGCAGCTCGACCTGGCGGGCATGCTCCAGCCACTGGTCCTCCACGTGCATGGTCCCGTTGGCGGAAGCAAAGATCACGTCGAAGAAATGCGGTCCTTCGAAGACCTTGCCCAGCCAGCGATCGTCCTCGATCTCGACGGCGTAGCCGATATCCTTGAAATGGGTGAGGATGCGTGGGCAATCGCCGGGCTTGCAGAAGATGTCGAGATCCTTGGTCTGGCGTACGACGCCGGTATAGGCGCTGACCGCATAAGTCCCGGCAACCAGAAACGGAATGTCGGTGGCGGCGAGTTCGCGGATTGCATGTGTGTAGAACGCTTCCGCCTCCGCGCTCTTCAGCGTCGGCTCCGCCTTTGCATCGATAACCGGCAGCGTCGCCAGCACTCCCGGCAACTCGTCATTGGCCATCAACCGTTGCTCCGGCTTTCGATCTTCATTCCCATGTTTCGGTAAACAGCGGCAGACCGGCGTTGTTCCGCGCTTGACGTCACGCTTTGACGAGCTTCGCCAGGACAGAGGCGCTAGTCGCCTTCGTCCCGGTACAGACGCTGGGTTGCCCGGTCGCTCTCGCGCCGCTCTGCCGGTCCGCGGCGGCGGCGGGTAAGGAGAACGTAGACGATCACGAGCATGAGAATGAGGGGGCCGCCCGCGACGACGATGAACCACAAGTCGGTGCCTGACATTGATCTTCCTTCCCGGATTGAAGGCTGTGCTCCCGCAAGCAGGGTCGGCGGTCGTCCGCTAACTGGTGAAAGGATCAAATGTTCCGCTGTCGGAACGGAGACCGCACATCAGTCGTTGGTGGCTTGAACACGCTGGCAGCTCGCCATGAGCCCGTACGGATGAAGCCCGACCTGCGTTTTCGTCCGTGACACAGGATTGCAGGCCGGGCCTGGCCTAAGTGAGGGACAAAGGCCAACCTATGTTGCACGATGATTGCGCCGCCGCCTTAACATAGGTTGTTGATGGCGGCGGGGATTGAGCGCTTCTCTTTGGGCGAATGGTCAGCGGTAAAGCGATCATGCGCTCAAAACGCATCAAACGTTTTCGCAAACCGGTTATCGTGCAGCCCGGCCGGATCGATCGTGATCGGGTGGTGGTCACTGTGCTGGATGCGGCCGACGTCCTTCTGCATACCTGGCCGAAGCCCAACTCCCGCGCCCGGCATCACGCCATCAGGGCGTGCCTTGCGGTGCTGCGGGACGAGAAGCCGCCACGCGTGGCTCGCCAGGCTTTCGTAGACGCCGCAAAGGACGCCAGGATTTTCCTGGGCGACCAAGCCTGACGCTATTTCTGGCTGCGCGCTTCTCGCCGGGTGCCTTGAGCACTTTGCCAAGGCGGATCAAGGCTTCTGTCTCGCCCGATCTTGGCCAGCAACTGTCGGGACTGCTGCAGCAAAATGCGACTTCTGGCGATCGCCGAACCGGTTTCGCCGATCAGACGCTCCGCGCGTCGGCGGGTTTGGAGAAGATGTTCCAGGTCGAGCTGGATGCGATGCGAGCGCAGATCATCCATGATGCCCAACACCGGGGGAAGCCGCATGTTCCCTTCAGCCGACAAGCCGCTCCAGCACTGCCATGACAACTCTCAGCGGCCGATGCAGCTCAGGGCGGACAAGAGCGGCGCACATCAGGTACCACCTGCGCCTGTTTGCCCGCTGGCCGGGTGCTGCAACGCCTGCTTTACGGCTTCAATCAACGCCGGCGGGCAGGGTTGGCCTTCGTAGAGATCTTCGTAAAGCGAGCGGACTATGTCCTCTATCGACACGGACGGATCGGACTGCACGAGCTCGCGCGCAACAGCCTTGATGTCGGAAAAGTCATAGCCATTGGCAGCGGAGACCATTTTGTTCTCTTGTTGCTTGGCTGAGCGCCTCGCGGGCGACCCCAGGCGCCACTCAACCGGGTCCGCCGGGTGACGCTGAAGATATCTGCGCCCGGCTCAGGCCCCCGACAATAACGCAGGTTAAAGCGACTCTTTCCGGGGTCGGATAAATTTCGGCCCTGGCTTACAAGACGGTGGCAACCGAAGAGCCGGAGGGCCCGCCTAACTCTACCCCCAGGCGAGGCGGGCCCTTTTTGCGATCGGGGTCTTGACCGCCGAAGCTTCCAAAGAATTTCCGCCTCCCTCGCATGGGTTAATGCGTGGCCCGAGGCAGGGCGCAATTATCAAATGCAAACACAACAAAGCGCGGCTAAGGGAGGTTGCGGCGTGATCAAATATCATCCTGTGCGGCTGAACGAGCTTATCGAACACTACATGGAAACGCGTTCCTCGCAGCGCACGCCGGTGTCGGTCGCCGCGGCCACGAGGGCCATCCTGACCGTCATGCCGGATTGCTCGGTCGAGAGGCCGCAATTGAGCAACATGATCGCGCGATCGGCCGTCAGGCATGGCCATGCCGTGAGCTTCGATTTGACGGCCATCTAAAGCGCGTCGCGATCTTCAGATCGCTCCATGCGCTTTGGGTTTTAATTTTACGCATGTCTTTATCCCGAAACCGGTTCCCACTTTCGGGAGACATGCTTTAGTCCGGCACCAACCCATTATCGATCGCAAGGGATCGGCAGCGACTCGCGGGTCATGTCCACAATGTGGCGCGCCAGTTCCGTTGCGTCGCAAGGTTTTTCGAACCTGCGAATCTCAGCAAAGCGTGGGGGGATGGCAGCGGCGTCATAACCGGTGGCGAACACAAACGGAAGCCGCCTTTCCAGCAGCGCGTCCGCCACGGCAAAGTCGATGCCACCGGCCAGATCGAGATCAAGTATGGCGGCGTCGACGCAATCCAGGTCAAGGGAGTTCAAGGCCTTGTCACGGGTCGCGAAGGGACCGATGACCGTCAGCCCGAGCCCCAAGAGGGCTTTTGTGATATCCTCAGCCAGAAAATACTCGTCTTCCATGACCAGAACACGAGCGCCGGCGAATTTCTCGTTCATGGCAAGCCTCCCGAGGGAGTCATTTGGACCGTCTTACGCGGTCCGACATTAACATAGGTAAGGTCGCCATCGCATCATTGTGTGTATCACGGGGAAAGAGCACTGGGATGAGGCGACCTCTGATCCGCAAGCTTGAGAAATTCACGCGCCTTTCGCAGGCCGACAAGGAGATGCTGGTCAGAATTGCGGCGCAACGCGTCCGGCGCTTCGCCGCGCGCGAAGACATCATCCACGAAGGCGAGAAACCTGAGTTCATCAACCTGATCAACGAGGGCTGGGCCTGCCGCTATAAGACGCTCGAGGACGGGCGGCGGCAAATCATTGCTTTCTTCCTCCCCGGCGATCTCTGTGACCTCAACGTCTTCATCCTGAAAGAAATGGACCACTCGATCGGCGCCATCACGCCAGTCTCGGTCTCGGAAATTTCGCGCGCCGCCTTCGACGAGATGATGATCGGACATCCGCGCATCACTCAGGCTCTGTGGTGGGAATCGCTGGTCGCGGCGGCGATCCAGCGCGAGTGGACGGTCAACCTCGGCCAGCGCGATGCGCTCGAGCGGATGGCGCATCTGTTGTGCGAGCTGTTCATCCGGCTGGAGGCCGCCGGCTGCACAAGCGACAGCAGTTGCGAATTCCCGTTGACGCAGACGGAACTGGGCGAGACGCTGGGCATGTCGACGGTTCACGTCAATCGCACGCTGCAGGAGCTGCGGGCCTCGAACCTCATCGTGCTGAAGGACAGGACGCTGACCATTCCCAACCTCCAGGCATTGCAGGATGTCGCGCTGTTCAATCCCAATTATCTGCATCTCGATCGCGAGGGCAGGCATCTCGACGCCAACGAGGAGTGATGTCCAAGGGCCCGCCCAACAAGCCGCTTGAACCCGGTCTGGCAGATGTCAAACCGGGCTTGCGCGGGCATGCGCGTGCCGAAGCCCGCCTGCGGGAGAGCGACGAGACCCTGCGGGGTTTCGCCGAAGCCGCCTCGGACGTGCTCTGGGCCCGCAATGCCGACACGCTGCAGTGGGAATACCTGACGCCGGCCTTCGACGCCATTTACGGGATGAGCCGCCAAAAGGCCCTGGCCGGCGACAATTTCGCCACCTGGATCGACCTTATCGTGCCCGAGGATCGCGAGCATGTGCTGGGCCAGATCGAGCGCATACGCGACGGCGAACGCGCAACCTTCCAATACCGCATCTGCCGGCCGGCCGACAACGAGATACGGTGGCTGCGCGATTCCGGCTTTCCGATGCGCGATGAGGCTGGAAAGGTCGCTTATATTGGTGGCGTCGGCCAGGACATCACGCGCCAGAAGCAAGCAGAGGAACAGCAGCAGGCCCACTTCGCCGAATTGCAGCATCATATCCGCAACACGCTGGCCGTGATCCGCTCGATCGTGCGGCGTACGATGGAGAAAAGCGAATCCCTGGACGAAGCCGCGGCTCACCTGGAAGGTCGCATCAACGCCTTCGCCCGCGTGCAGGCGGCGATCACACGCCGTCCGTCGATCGAGATCAACCTGGCATTAATCGTCGCCGAGGAATTGCGCGCCGCCGGGGGCCGGGAGGGCGATAACCTGACGATCGAGGGGCCGCCATTGACGCTCGCCCCCAAGGCTGCCGAGACGATGGGCTTGGCCATCCACGAACTGGCAACGAATGCTTTGAAATACGGAGCGCTTGCCAGCTCCAACCGGACTGGCCGCATCGACATCGAATGGCGTTTGGAGGAAGATCTGCTCCGCTTCGTCTGGGCTGAAAGCGGTGTTGACGATTTGGAGCAGACGGAGCGGCGCGGCTTCGGTTTCGAGGTGCTCGAGCGGACCTTGCCTTACGAGCTCGGAGCGACGGTGGAGTTGCGGTTCGCTCCGAGCGGTCTCAATTTCACGGCTGCCGTCCCGCTTCGCGCCATAAGAGCAATTTCAGGAAAAGTGTGAGCGGCTTTTCGCTGGAAGTTGCGACAAAACAAAGAGATACAGTGGTTCACCGTTTCCGTGAAACGGTGAACCACTCTAAAGCGCGTCGCAATCTTTTAGATTCGCTCCATGCGCTTTAGGTTTTTTATTTACGCATGTCTTTCTCCCGAAAACGGTTCCCACTTTCGGGAGACATGCTTTAGCCGACGGCGGTCGTAACCGTCCGGGAGTCGCTGCGCAAATAGCCCGCCTCGTCTTCGTCTCTTTGCCTGCCGCCTAGCGCTGCCGCGACCGCGGCGATGAACGCGCCGATCACCAGCGACAGCGCGCCAACCAGTGCAGCGGTGGCGCTCGCCTTGCGGGCCTTGTCGGCGGCTGCCTTGGCTTTGTTCTTGGCGTCTTCGGCACGCGCCAGGACCTCGTCGACCCGCTTCTGCGCCTCAGCCTGGGGAAGGCCCGTCCGGGATGCCACGAGTTGAGCAAGATACGCCTTGTCATCCGCGCTCATTTCGCCGTTCGCAGCGCTGATTGTCAGTATGCGTGCGGCCTGTGCCGCGGCGTCCGCGTTGTTTTGGGGCGTTGCCGCCGCTGTAGGCGCGGCCGCGTTGCCGGCCGGCCGGAAGAGCGCGTCCACGAAATAGCCGGCGAGATCGTTAGCGGACGGAGTTTGCGCCGACGAAGCCTGCGAAGCCGCACCGGCGGCCGCGCCGCTCAGCAAACCAGTCGTCGCCTGGGCGCCCGTCCCGGCAATTCCGGAGACCGCCGAGCCGAGAACCGTGGCCACGAGCAGCGTGGCCAGCGCCCAGGCCAGGAATCCATGCGCGGTGTCGCGGAAATACACCTCGTCGGTGTGCACGTTGACCCACTTCGTGCGAAGCCGCCCAGCGACATAGCCGCCCAACGCAGATGACAGCCATTGCACGATGACCAGCCAGACCGCGGTCGACACCGCAAATGTCGTCAGGGTAGGGCTACCCCATGGCGACATCATCGCCAAGCCGAGTCCGGAACCGACAAGCATGAGGATGACGGTCAAAGTGGCCGCCGCAAAAGCGCCGGCCACGATCGGCCCCCAATTGACGGCGGAGGATGATGTCTCAATCGTTGCGGGTTCGTCGGCCGTGGAAAAGGTCATCGTCGGCTCCTAACGTGCAAAAAGCATCAAAAGGATGATGATCGGAATTGGAACGCCGAGCAGCCAGAGCAGAATACCTCGTCCCATTTCGTCCTCCTGTAAGTAGTGTTAGAATTCTTGTATTTAATTCCTAGGTCTGGCTTTCGTTCCGCCTGAACTACTTGTTTCAATCAGCTGTTAAACTCAGGGCCTGACGCAAACGCCATCACCGCCCGCAAATCTTGGACCGACGGAAGGCTCGCCCGCAAAGGGGGTGAACGGGCGAGCCTTTCGATAGGACGCCTGACGCCCAAGACCGCGCATTCGGGACCCAGAACGCGCCGGCGCCGACCGAACTAAGAAAGTGGCGAGATGTTCCGAACGAAAAGCGGTCTGCTGGTCGGGGGCGCCGCCTCTCCGCTATCGCCAGCATTCGACAATTGCCTCCACCGGCGCGACCTCGACATGGTGGGAGTACCGCTTGGTGAAGAGCTTCAGGATGTTGTCATAGGCCTCATCGGATGCGCTGCAGATGGCGTCCTCCGCGAGGATCGTTCGATAACCCAGATCGATGGAGCCAAGCAGGGTCGCCAAAACACACATATCGGCCTCACCGCCGCTGACGATGACTTCCTCGACGCCTTCGGACTGAAGCACGCCAGCCAGTTCGCCGCTCAGCCACGGTGAATAGATCGGCTTATCGAACACTCGCGCCGGCGGGATATGGACGGCAAGCTCGGGCAGAAGGCCGACCGCCTCCTCGCCGGCCCTTGCGATCGTCATGTCCGCCCAATGCTCATAATATTGTTTCCACTGGCCGTGGCCCTCCCCCGGATTTCGCGCGGGGATGAACCTGGTGAAGATCGTGGCTTCGGGTCGCTTGCGCACCAGCCTCTGAACTTGTGGCAGGATCACGGGCAGCCAATCGACCGCCCATGGCCACGGCGGCGTGAACATCTGCTGCATGTCTACGCAAATATGGACGGCTTTCGCCGAGATCGGTGAGAGCGCGGTCGAGGCCATCAGACCGCAGCGCGTTCGATATTGCGAGAAGCAGTTCGCGTGTCGAATTCCTGTGTCAGGCTGGACTCTTTGATGCGGCAGGCCAAGGCGCGCATTGCGCGTGCCACCGGATACATCTTGATGCGTTCGAATTCCCTCGCTTGCGCCTCGGCCATGGCCGCGCACCGTTCCCGTTCGGCGATTTCAGGACGAAGATTTTCGGCAGCATATTCCATGTTGGATTTTCTCCATCGCGTTGTCTGCCGCTAAACTCCGATTAAAGTCCTCCGTTCCATCAAGGCAGGCGCTTGCCACATTTTTCGAAAAGCGCTCGCGCCGACCGGCCTCGATTTGCCAAGTCACAATAACAAATGATGTTTTTGGCCGGTGCGCCGGAAAAATTCATCGAACGATTGGCCCGATACGAGGTTTGTTGCCGTCATCGGCGACAGAGGCAGCGTGGCGGCTGACGCTGCCTGATTTGTCGTCCGGGCACCTTCGGCACCCAAGCGGATCCAACCCAAAATCCGCCCCGCCACGGCCGGGCGATTTTTTACGTCATGGAAACGAGGGCCCTTGGGGAACAAAGGGCCGGAACGGTGGTTCGGTGCCACCAAGACCAAAGGAGCCTTGCCCATGAGCATGCGGATATTCCTTATCCCGTCGGCGACCGCCGCGCTGATGCTTGCCCTCCCTGCCTTCGCGGCCGACGACGCGCAGACCTTCGTCAACAAGGCTGCGATCGGCGGGATGTTCGAAGTGGATTCGAGCAAGATCGCGCAGGACAGTGCGAAGGATCAGCAGATCAAGGATTTCGCCAAGCGTATGATCGCCGATCACGGCGCGGCGAACGCCAAATTGCAGAAGATTGCCGGCGAGCAGAAGCTGCAGGTGCCGGCGCAATCCGATGCCGCTCATAAGAGCGATCTGGAACGATTGCAGAGCACGACAGCTTCGCTGGACCAGCCTTACGTCGAGATGCAGCGCAAGGCGCATGCCGACGCCGTCGGCCTGTTCGAGGCCTACGCCAAGGACGGAGACAATCCTGCCCTCAAATCTTTCGCTGCTGAGACGCTGCCGACGCTGAAGATGCATCAGGACATGGTCGAGAAGATCGCCGGCGCCAGCGCGAGCACGCCGGCGGTCAAATCGGCATCGACGCCCAAACCACCCGCTCCGGTCCCCGGCGCGAACAGCTTCACCGAAGCGCAGGCGAAGACGCGCATCCAGGATGCCGGCTATGCGGACGTGTCCGCCCTCGCCAAGGACGAACAGGGCATCTGGCGCGGCCACGCGACAAAGGACGGCAAGGGCACCTCCGTCGCGCTCGATTACCAGGGCAACGTCTTTGCCGGCCAACAATAGACAGGAGAACCGACATGCAAACGATCACCGCCCTGTTCGACGACTATGACGATGCCGCCGACGCCGTGGGCGCGTTGGAGTCGACCGGCGTTCCGTCGTCGGACATCAGCATCATGGCCAACAATGTGCGCGGCTGGTACCGGAACACGCAATCCCCCGCAGCCGAGGACGCCGCCAGCGGCGCCGGTATCGGCGCGGTCGTGGGTGGCGCCGGCGGCCTGGCAACGGGCCTGGGCGCGATGGCGATACCGGGCGTCGGGCCTGTGGTCGCGGCCGGCTGGCTGGCGGCGACGGCCGCGGGCGCCGTCGCCGGAGCGATTGTCGGCGGCGCGGCCGGCGGCATCATCGGCAGCCTGACCGACGCCGGCGTGCCGGAGCAGGACGCGCATGTCTATGCCGAAGGCGTCCGCCGAGGCGGCACGCTGGTGACGGCTCGCGTCGAGGACGACCTCGCTTCGGAAGCCCGTGAAATTCTCCGCAGCTCCGCATCGGTCGACATCGCCGACCGCCGCAGTGAATACCAAGCGGACGGATGGGCAGCATTCGACCCGGCCGCCGGCGATTATTCGGCTGACGATGTCGAGCGCGAGGCGGCGCGACGGCGGGGAGCCTGAGCCAGACACGCGCTCGACAAAGGCCAGGAAGGAATCGGCATGAGACGTGTTGTTTTGCCGCTCATACTGACTTTGGTCGTGCTGCTGGCATGTTACTGGGTCTTCATTCGTGTCGACAGCGGCTCGTCTTCGGCGCCATGGAAGCGCACGCCCGAACAAAACCAGGGCGGGAATGCGCCGCAGGATACCTCGCCAGCTGCCGGCATCACGAAGAATCCACAGGACGCCAGCAAGATGCCGGGGGCTCAGTGACAGTCGAAATCGTTGCTCCCGAATGGCTACTCGCGCGGCACGAACTTATTGAAGCGGCTGGTGCTGCCCTCGGCGGTCATGTCCTGGTGAACGAACGCCAGGTTGCTGTCGTCCAGCACCTTGAAGAAATCCTCCCATTCGATCGGCCTCAGATCTTCGTCGCCGGCACCGAAATCGACCCGCAGCGTCGCAGCCTTCCCTGGCGTCGCGACAACGGCAGGCCGGCCTTCGCGCGCCTCGATCCAAGCTCGGATCACTTCGTGATTTGAGGTGGTCATGGCCTCGCTCATTGCGACCTCCTGCTGAGAGTTCCCTTCTCTCGAAAGCAACCCCGCAGGCATCCGCTTGTTCCCGTGGGGCTTGCTTTTGTGGGCTCGCAAGCGACCGAATATCGGCAGATAGAGAAGGCCCGCTGCCTGCATGCGGCAACGGGCCTTGTCAGGTCTTGATGGGACCCTGGATCGCTGGAGGGAGGGCGATCTTCTTTCGAACCGGCAGCCGCTCGAAATGTTCCCGCGAAAGTCAGAGTTTGACGGCGCTCTCTCTCGCCCAAAGCCGCAACTTGCGGCAAGCCTCGACGAACGAGCGCGCGGAATCGCCGCCCGTGAGCTCGATGAGCCCCTCGTCCGCATCGGCCGCTACCCCGGCGCTTGCCAGCAGAGGTCCGGCACCCGCGACGAAGCCGATGAACTTCAGATGCGCGAAGGCATCGGACACGAAGTCCTTTGCCGCAGCATCCCTGGACAGCATCTCGGCGCCTTCCTCCGAAACGAGCAGCACGACCGCATCGAAGAGAACGGAAGGACCGCCGTCGATCATGTGATTGGCTTCGATCCAGCTGCCATCGCCTGCCTCGACACCGCCCACCCGGCGCGCCACGATTTCCACCTTGGCGCCTTCGGCTTGCGCCGCATCCCGCACCGCTTGCAGCAGGCCGGAATCGATGCCGTCGCTGACGAGCACGCCGATCTTGCGGCCCTTGAAGGTGTCCGGCCCGTTGTTGATGATGCTGAGCGCGGGCGACGGCTCGAGGTCATCGCGTGTCGGCACGGCCGCGTCGGCAGGCGCCGGCATGGTCTTGATGCCGAGCTTGTCGGCGACCGTGGTCGCCAGCGTCTCGTCGATGTTGAGCAGATGGGAGATCATCCGCTCGCGGATGACCGGCGTCTCGACCTTGCTCAGTTCGAACGTCAAAGCCATCGCGATGTGACGCTGCTCAGGCTCGGTCTGGCTGATGAAGAATTGCCGGGCCTGACTGTAGTGATCGGCGAAGCTCTCCGCCCGCAGCCGGACCTTCTGCCCCTCCTCCGCATCGGCAAAGGAGCGGAAGCCCCGCTCGGGTGACTCACGCGGCCCCTCGCCCCAGGAATTCGGCTGATAGTTGGCGCGGCCGGCGGGATTGCGCATCGCCATGTGACCGTCCTGCTGGAAATGATGGAAGGGACATTTCGGCGCGTTGATGGGAAGGTGGGTGAAGTTGGGGCTGCCCAGGCGCTTGAGCTGCGTGTCGAGATAGGAGAAGTTGCGTCCCTGCAGCAGGGGATCGTTGGAGAAGTCGATGCCTGGCGGCACGTTCTGCGTCATGAAGGCAACTTGTTCGGTCTCGGCGAAGAAGTTCTCAGGCATGCGATCGAGAACAAGGCGCCCGACCGGGATCGGCTCGATGATCTCCTCGGGAATGATCTTGGTCGGATCGAGGATGTCGAAGTCGAAACTGTCGGCGAAATCCTGGTCGAAGAGTTGTACGCAGAGCTCCCACTCCGGAAAATCGCCGGATTGGATGGCGTTCCAGAGGTCGCGGCGGTGAAAATCGGGATCGGCGCCGTTGATCTTCACGGCTTCGTTCCAGACCACCGACTGCATGCCGAGCTTCGGCTTCCAGATGAATTTGACGAAGGTCGATTCATCCTTGGCGTTGACCAAACGGAACGTGTGCACGCCAAAACCCTGCATGAACCGGAACGACCGGGGAATGGCGCGATCGGACATGATCCACATGATCATGTGCATCGATTCCGGCGTGAGCGAGATGAAGTCCCAGAAATTGTCATGCGCGGATTGGGCCTGCGGGAACGCCCTGTCCGGCTCCTCTTTCACGGCATGGACCATATCCGGAAACCTGATCGCATCCTGGATGAAGAAGACCGGGATGTTGTTGCCGACGAGGTCCCAATTGCCCTCCTTGGTATAGAGCTTCACGGCGAAGCCCCGCACATCCCGCGCCAGGTCGAAGGACCCCTTGCTGCCAGCGACGGTCGAGAAACGAACGAAGGCGGGTGTCTTCTCGCCGGGCCGCTGGAAGATATCGGCCTTGGTGTACTTGGCGAGCGACTCATACGTCTCGAAGAAGCCATGGGCGCCGTAGCCGCGCGCGTGGACGACGCGCTCGGGGATGCGCTCATGATCGAAATGGAAGATCTTTTCGCGGAAATGAAAATCCTCGATCAGCGTGGGACCGCGGTCGCCGATCTTCAACGTGTTGTGGTCATCAGCGATCGGCGCGCCAAGCGCCGTCGTCTGCACCTCGACCTTGCCTTTGGCCACCTGATGCAGCTCGCCGCCATTGCCGCGGACAAGTTTCTGGTCATGAATCTCAGCCACGGCTGTAGCGTCGGCCGGGGAAGCTTTCTTCGGCATTGTCGGTGTCCCTTTTGCTCGGTGAAATGTGCTCGCTGAATGATGTTGCCGAACGAGCAATCGGGGCGAATGTTCCCGCTGGCGGAGGCGGGCATGCCCAGCTCGAACTATCTTTGAACGTCGTCCGATCCCTCCCCTGCCCCGCTTGCCTGGGAGCGGTCCGGCGTTACCCGCGAGGATGCACACGCGGGCACCTCTCGCAGCGCGGGGATGCGAGATTTTCGGCGCCACCAGCGCGGCAGGAACTCGGCCATCAGGCTTTGAATCAGGCTCTTCATCGGACTGCCCATGTAACGTTTCACAGGCGAACAGATGCCGACCCTGATTGTTCCGGGTCGGCGCGATCAGAGCGTCGTCAGTTGAAAGTCAATTGGGACGGGCCTTGCGCGCATGTGACGCGATCGCGGCGTCCAGCTTTCGCGCCAGTTCCAGCATTCGAGACGGCGCTTCCTCGGATCCCAGCGCCTCCAACGCGACGGTCGTCTCGCGTTCCGGCGTTGTCGTCTCGGACAGCTCCTGTTCCGATCTCAGTGTTTCACGAACCTTCCGTGCCACGGCCGCGCCCTAACATGGGTTAATGCCTGCCCACTAACCCACTGACGGAAAAAAGGTTCCTGCTTCGCTCTTCCGCTGGACCGACGAACGTCCTTTCAATGCAGCTTTCCCGGACGCGGAAGTCGACGTCGCCTAAAGCGCGTCACGATCTTCAGATTCGCTCCATGCACTTTAGGTTTTTTGATCTGACGCATGTCTTTATCCGGAAACCGGTTCCCACTTTCGGAAGACATGCTTTATTGTCTGCCGAAGTCGTCCAGGAATTTCTCCAGCCTCTCCCGGACCTGAGCAGGAGCTTCCCGAGTTGGGAAATGACCGACACCCGGTAGGAGCGCACGCTCATAACCGGCGGTAAAATACGGTTCCTTGCCTTCGGAGGAATCCGGCAGAACGACGCGATCATCATCGCCATGAAGGACCAATGTCGGCACCGAGATGACCTTCGCCTCAATTTGCTTGCGCGCAAGTTCAGCATAGCGCGGGTCGGGATCCGCCTCGCCCCAGCGCACGCGATAGGAATGCAGCGTGACATCCGGCCAGTCGGGATTTTCGAAGGATCTCGCCACCCGTTCGAACAGCGCGTCGTCGAACCAGCCTGGGGGACTCCAACTGTCCCACTGGAAACGCGCGAACGAGCGACCGTGCTGTCGCACGAACTCTTCGCCGCGCCCGGTCGCCATGAACCACTGATACCAGAAGGCTTTCGTCTGCTCCAAGGGCGGCGTCGGAGGCGGTCCGGGCAGCCACCCCAGCGAAAGCGCCGCGCAGCATGTTATGCGCTGCGGAAAGACGGAGGCGAGCAGATAGGCGATACGCGCGCCCCAGTCATGGCCGACAACCGCGAACCGTTCGAGGCCGATGGCGTCGGCAAAGTCGAGCGCGTCCTGCGCCATGGCGGCGATCTCGCCTGAGCGCATCGTTTGATCGGAGTGGAACGAGGTCTTCCCAAATCCGCGCAGCCATGGCGCGAAGGTTCGGAAGCCCGCGGCCTGAAGCGATGGCGCCACATCCGCAAAAGTCGTCGCATCATCCGGCCAGCCATGGAGGAGCAGCACAGGCGGTCCATCCTCGGATCCACCGCTCAGATAGGCGACCCGCAAAAGCGAAGTATCGCAGAAAACAGGTTCCATGGACGCCTCCTCAGGGCCATCACTCTGCGGCAGCGACCCAACCCTGCGCAATCGGGTTGGTTGCTTTTGGCCATGAGCCGCCTCGATCCGGCGAGGGAACCAACCGCAGCCTCGCTGGTTCGGAAAGCCAACAGCGGAGCCTCGCCATGCCCAATGCAGCCGAAATTCTCGTCGACACCTTGATTGCCTGGAACGTCGAAGTCGTGTTCGGGTTGCCTGGCGACGGCATAAACGGCGTCATGGAAGCGCTGCGCAAGAACCAGGACAGGATATCGTTCGTCCAGGTGCGGCACGAGGAATCGGCTGCGTTCATGGCTTGCGCCTACGCCAAATGGACAGGGAAGCTCGGGGTGTGCCTCGCAACATCCGGACCCGGCGGCACGCATCTTCTCACCGGCCTCTACGACGCCAAGCTCGACCAGGCGCCGGTGCTGGCGATCACCGGCATGCAGTTCCATGACCTGATCGAGACTTTCACGCAGCAGGATGTCGATCTCACCCGCGTCTTCAACGACGTCAGCGTCTACAACGTCCAGGTCTCGGATGCCGCGCATATGGAGAACGTGGCAAGCCTCGCCTGCCGCACGGCGCTCGCCCGCAAGGGCGTCGCGCATCTTTCGATCGCCAGCGATGTCCAGGAACAGCCCGCCGACGCGGCCAAGCGATCCAAGCGCAACCGGCCGGCACACACGCCGCAAGACATGTTCGCCCCCCACTGCCTAGCCCAGGATGCGGAGCTGCACAAAGCGGCGGCAATCCTCAACGACGCGCGGCGCGTGGCGATCCTGGCGGGGCGCGGAGCGATCGGCGCGGCGGCCGAGCTCGAAGAAACGGCCCGGTTGCTGCAGGCGCCGATCGTCAAGGCCTTGCTTGGCAAGGCGGTGCTGCCGGACGACCATCCCTACACCACGGGCGGC
>NZ_RZRX01000093.1:0-22140 GCF_003997405.1 Mesorhizobium sp. M2A.F.Ca.ET.042.01.1.1 | reverse complement strand
CGTCCACAGGCCGGCGTCACGCGGGGCGAGGCGCGGCTGGCGGGAAGGGGCAGCGACCGTCATGGCGCCCGGTTCCCGACGGGTGGCGGAGCTGGGCTCGCGCCGGCCGCAGGAGTTCCTGGCGCAGCCTGTCCGCCGGCACTGCCCGTGGCTTCGACGCCGACCAGCGCGACCTTCAGATAGCCAGCGCTCCGCAGCAGGTTCATCACCTCCATCAGGTCGCCATAGCCGACCGTCTTGTCGGCGCGCAGGAAGACGCGCGTTTGCTTGTCGCCCTTGGTGCGGCTGTCGAGCATCCCGGCGAAGGCCGGACGCGGCACGCTGTCATTGCCGATCGCCAGCGTCAGATCGCTTTTCAGCGTCAGGAAGAGCGGCGTCTCGGGGCGCGGCGCGGGTGTTGCCGTCGAACCGGGCAGGTCGACATTGACATCGACGGTGGCGAGGGGTGCCGCGACCATGAAGATGATCAGAAGCACGAGGATGACGTCGATGAACGGCGTGACATTGATGTCGTGGCTTTCCTCGAGATCGTCGCCGGAGTTCTCGCGAATGCGCGCCGCCATTGCCGCTACTCCGCCGCCATCGCCGCTGCCGGCGGCACCGTGCGGAAATCGAGGTCGCGGCTGACCAGCCGCTCGACGCCGGCTGAGGCGTCGGCGAGGATCTGTTTGTAGCCGGCTATCGAGCGCGCGAAGACGTTGTAGATGACGACCGCCGGGATGGCCGCGACAAGGCCCATCGCGGTCGCAAGCAGCGCCTCCGCGATGCCCGGCGCCACCACGGCGAGGTTGGTGGTCTGCGCCTGCGAAATGCCGATGAAGGCGTTCATGATGCCCCACACGGTGCCGAACAGGCCGACGAAGGGCGCCGTCGAGCCGATGGTGGCGAGCAGCCCGGTGCCGCGCGACATGCGCCGGGCCGCCGCCGCCTCGATGCGCGAGAGCCTGGAAGCGACGCGTTCCTTCAGCCCGTCTCCGGAAACGTGGTCGAGCGCGCCCGCCGATAGCGCGCGTTCCTCTTCCGCCGCCCGCACCAGAAGCGCGCCCGGACCGCCGCTGTGGCCGAGTTCGCGGCGGGCCTGCATCAGCGTCGCGGCATTGCCGATCGCATCGGCGGCACGGCGGGCCCTCAGCTTGCCGCCGAAGACCTCCAGCGACTTGGCAAGCCAGATCGTCCAGGTGACGAGAGAGGCGAAGGCCAGCCCGACCATGACCGCCTTCACGACGATGTCGGCATTCATGAACATGCCCCAGGGCGACAGGTCATGCGGCAGCGTCAGCGGGATGGAAGGCTCTTCGCTCGTGGCGCCGTTCGGAGCTGGCTGAATGCTCTGCGCCATCGGCGTGGCGACGGGCGGCTGCGCCGCCGGCGCCTGCTCGATTGGCTCCTGCACGGCGGGTGCTATCGGCTGCCCAGCCGGCGGCTGCGTCGCCGGCTGTTCCTGCGCCCCGGCGATGCCGGCCGAAAGAATGAGGGCCACGGCCAGCGCCGCGAAAATACCGTTCCGGGACAAGGCTCGTCCTCGCTTCATCATCGCAATGCGGTGGCCGCCACGCATACCACACAGACGCCTAGCGGCCATGCCGGTTGACTATGAAACATGACATTGCGAGTCAACTATAAAGATGACTTTGCTGCTCAACTATTTATGACGATCCGGTGCCCTGTCGACGCGCTCAGCGGGTCTGGACCGCAAGGCAGCTGTCGGGCACGATGCGTTTATTCTTTGCGCAATCCCGCTGCGCACGTTTCCTGAAATCGCTCCAAGGCAGACGGCCAATGATCAAGGCGATACCATTCGACTTTCCCTATGACGGCAGGCTGATGCCGCAACACACGGCGCTGCTGGTGATCGATCTGCAGGAGGATTTCCTGTCTCCGACCGGCTATTTCGCGAGGAAGGGCTATGATCCGTCGCCGCTGCGAGCCATCCTGCCGGCGGTCAACCGGGTGATTGCCGCGGCCCGCGCGGCAGGCCTCACCATCATCCATACAAGGCAAGGCTACCGCGCCGACATGGCCGACATGACGCCTTACGAAAAATGGCGCCGCAAGCGGGCCGGTCTCGACGGCACCGATGTCCTGCTGCGCGCGGGTCCGGGCTTCCAGATCGCCGCCGATGTCGACGTGGCGCCGCAGGACGTGATCATCGACAAGACCTGCAACAGCGCCTTCACTTATACGGATCTGGAGATGGTGCTGCGCGCGCGGGACATAACGCACCTGCTTTTCACCGGCTGCACGACGGATGTCTGCGTTCACACCGCATTGCGCGAGGCCTGCGACCGCAACTTTCAGTGCCTGACGGTTTCGGACGCCTGCGCCAGCGGCGACCAGTATGCGCACGAAGCGGCGCTGCACATGGTGACGGTCGAGGACGGGATATTCGGCGCGCTGGCGGACTCGGAGGCCGTCATCGCCGCGTTGCGGAGGCTCGCGGGCGCCGTGCGCTGAAGATTATTTCGGGATCACATCGAAAATTTTCGCCCCTCCGTTCCGTTTCCGGTTCCGCCTTCGTCTTGAGGGTCGTAACACATGCGGGAGCCGCTACGGCCTCCGCCATCAGGACAAACGGAGCCAAGCCATGTCGACCACAGTGACCCTGATCAACGTCTTCACCGCCAAGCCGGGCAAGCAGCAGGAACTCGCCAGGACGCTCGCCGAAGGCACGCGGAACTTCTTCAGCAAGCAGCCGGGCTCGCTGTCGTCATCCGTGGTCGTCGGCGGCGACGGCAGCAAGGTCGCCAACATCTCGCAATGGCGTTCGGGCGAGGACATCGCGGCCTTCCGCGCCGACCCCCGCTTCGCCGACTACATGAAGAGCATCATCGAGCTGGCCGCCGGTGAGAGCATGATGGGCCACACCAGCTACTCCCACACGGGCGAGATCGAAGACTAGGAGATTGCGTGACCGGTTTGCAGGATCAGTCCGTTGCGGCGACCGAAACAAGGCTTC
Source organism: Mesorhizobium sp. M2A.F.Ca.ET.042.01.1.1 (assembly GCF_003997405.1). NCBI lineage: Bacteria > Pseudomonadati > Pseudomonadota > Alphaproteobacteria > Hyphomicrobiales > Phyllobacteriaceae > Mesorhizobium > Mesorhizobium sp. M2A.F.Ca.ET.042.01.1.1. The sequence continues at coordinate 19,184 of NZ_RZRX01000093.1, read as the reverse complement.
GCGCCTTCGAACGCGAGGCCGCCTCGCTGAGAGCCAGGCTGCATCGCTACGCCTCGCGCATGGTCGGATCGGTCATCGATGGCGAGGACATCGTCCAGGAGGCTTTGGCCAAGGGCTTCGTGGCGATCAGGAATGGCGACATGCCCGACAAGACAGAGCCCTGGCTGTTTCGCATCACGCACAATGCGGCGCTCGATTTCCTGCGCAAGCGCGCCCGCTCACGGGGCCGCGAAAGCGAGGTGGAGCTCGACATGATGGCCGACGAGAATTCGGCGCTGGACGCGCGCATCGCCGCCGAGGCGAGCCTGGTCGAGCTGATGCAATTGCCGCCGGCGCAACGGTGCGCGGTCGTGCTGAAGGATGTGCTCGGCCACAGCCTGGAGGAGATCGGCGACATCCTCGAAACATCCGACACGGCGATCAAGGGCGCGCTGCAGCGCGGGCGCGAAAGCTTGCGCAAGCTGGCGGCCGCGCCGCGCATGGCGCCGCCCCGTCCGACGCTCGACCGGCAGGACATGCGCCGCTTGGGCGACTATGTCGCTGCCTTCAACGCCAGGGATTTCGATACGCTGCGCGGCCTTTTGGCCGCGGACGTCAAGCTGGAGCTGGTCAATCGGCTGCGCGCGGACGGCAAGGAATATGTCGGCAACTATTTCGGCCGCTATGCCGACGAAACGCATTGGCATTTCGCGACCGGCCTTGTCGAAGGCCGGCCCGCCATCCTGGTCACCAGCCCGGAGCGTCCGGACGGACGGCCGCGCTACTTCATCCTCGTCGATTGGACGGACGGCCGGATCGCCGGCATCCGCGATTTCCTGTTCGCGGATTACGTGATGGACGGGCTGGAGTACTCCGGCACGCCGTGACTCAGCCTATGCGGTGTTCCGCAAAGGGGGATGAGGCAAACGCACCCGGTTGCGGAATCTCCGCCTCGCGGCGCGCCAGCGAATTCGCGAGCAGCGTGATCGTCTCGCGCCCAATGCGGGCGATCTCGCCCGGACGGTCGATGCCGCTGATCATGAATTCCTCGATGCCGAGCGCCGCATAGGGCAAAAGCGCCAGGGCAATCCGCGCCGGCGGCCCGGCGATCTCGACTGCCTTGTGATCCGGGGTTCCGCTCCAGCCATCCGCGTGGATGCGGACCGGCAGCGCGAAGCGCAATCTGCCGGCGCGGCCGTGCTCGGCGGCCGCGCCGCGCGCACGCTCGATCAATTGCCGCACCTCGTCCGGCGAGCCGGCGGCCAGCTCGAAGACATCGGCATGCTTGCCGGCCACCTTCAGCGCGGTGCCCGATTGGCCGCCGAGCCGGATGACGAGATTGGCGCCATGCGGGCCCTTGCGCGGCACGAAGCCGCCCCTGACGCTGTAGAAGGCGCCTTCATGGTCGAAGGGCCTGTCGTTCGACCACAGGCGCTTCAGCAGCACCAGATATTCGTCGATGCGCTGCCAAACCACGCTGTGGCCGACCGGTCGCGCCTCGGCATCGCTGTCTTCCAGCGGCTCGCTCAGCATGCGAAGCGACAGGCGTCCGCCGCCTCTGCGGTCGAGCGCGGCAAGCTGCCTTGCCGCCACCGTCGGCTCGATCACGCCGGCCCAATGCGTCAACACCACCTCCAGCGAACCGGTGCGGTCGAGCGTTTGCGCGGCGATGTCCATATTGGTGAGCAGGCCGGCCGGATCGTCCACCACCAGCCTGCGGAACCCGGCATCCTCGATCAGCGACAGTTTGGTCGCCGTCTCGGCGAAATCATAAAAGAAGCCGCCATTGGCAGCCTTACCGGGAACATGCGTGAACTCGATCGGCATTGCCATCTCCTCCATCACGTCGGCTTGCCCGCTCCAAAGCCTTTTGAACCAAATCCGAGGACGCAGGCGCGCGACAGCGCCCCGGTGCTCGGCCAGCTTTCCACTCCGGTTACGCAACTCAGATTGTTTTGACGGCGGGTCTCAGCCCGCCTTGCAATCAGGGGATCAACCCCAGCACCACCGCGCCGGTGAACACGAATGCAAGCGCGAAGACGAGATAGGCGAAGGTACCGCCATAGGCGGGCCTCCAGCTCTGGTCGGCGGTCAGCCTCTGGCCCTTGCGGGCGGTCTGAGCGTTCTGGATATACGACATATCGGCCTCCGTCTCAGCGCTTAATCTATAAAGTTAGTAGACTTTGTCGATTGCTATTTTTCAAGGATTTTTGGGAGAATGTTCTCAGGAAGCGTGCAATCCAGGTAATTCGTGCTCCTGCGGAGTGGAATATCCAGCGAGCAAGCGGAGCATGGGCTGCCCGACAAATGCCTGGAACCACGGACTTTCAGCGGCAAAACGGCCTCGTTTGAGCGCTTGGCCATTCCCCGCGCGACGCGATAGCATCTAAAACACTCACGGAATCCAGGGAGACAAAAATGGGTGGAAGGCTGGCTGGCAAGGTCGCCATCGTTTCGGGCGGCGCGACGGGCATGGGCGGGGCGGCTTCGGAGCTGTTTGCCGCCGAAGGCGCCAAGGTGGCGATCGTCGACCGCAACGGCGAGGCGGCCGGCAAGACCGCGGCGGCGATCCGGGCGCGGGGCCATGTGGCGGAGCATTTCGTGGCCGATGTTTCGGATGAGGCGCAGGTCGAGGCGGCGGTGAAGGCGGGGACGGATAGGCTCGGTCCGGTCACGGTGTTGTTCAACCATGCCGGCACGATCGTGATAAAGCCCTTCCTGGAGACGACGCTGCAGGAATGGGACTGGCTGCATGCCGTCAATGTGCGCTCGATGTTCTTGATGACGCGCGCGGTGCTGCCCGGCATGATCGCCGCCGGCGGCGGCTCGATCGTCTGCACCTCGTCGATTTCGGCGGTGGCGGCGACGCCGAACGAAGTGCTCTACGACACCACCAAGGGCGCCTGCCACATGTTCGCGCGGGCCATCGCGGTCGAGTTCCGCGACCGCAACATCCGCTGCAACGCTGTCTGTCCCGGCTTCATTCGCACACCGCACGGCCTGCGCGAAGTGGCCGATCTCGGCAAGCTCGGCGTCGACGTCTCCGATGCCGCCATGGCCGCGCAGCAAGGCCGCATCGGCGAGCCGGAGGAAGTGGCGAAGGCCGCGCTGTTTTTGGCCAGCGATGAGTCCAGCTTCGTCAACGGCGCGCATTTGTTCGTCGACAACGCGTTCACGGCGATCTGAGGCTTTTCCTCGCCCCACGAAAGTGGGAAGAGGTGGCTCGGCGAAGCCGAGACGGAGAGGGGACGCCCTGCGTGAAGCCGAACCGGCTCAGAATTTGGCGCAAACGCGGCGCCGAAGGACCACCATTCGACCGTTGGCGCAGCCCCCTCTCCGTCCGCTTCGCGGCCACCTCTCCCCCGCTTTGCGGGGGCGAGGAAATCCGTACCTACCGCTCCTCCCTGCGAAACGGCTTCAGCAGCGCCGAGGGCGCGACCGCGTTGCGCGACATGAAGGCCATGGCGACGATGGTGAAGATGAAGGGCAGCATCAGGAAGGCTTCGTAGGGGATGTGGCCGAGACCGCTCGCCTGCATCCTCAATTGCAGCGCGTCGACGAAGGCAAAGAGCAGCGCGGCGCCGGCCGAGCGCCACGGGTCCCAGCGGCCGAACACGACCAGCGCGATCGCCACCCAGCCACGGCCGGAGACGACGCCGAAGGTGAAGGCATTGAATTGCGCCATAGTGAGGAAGGCGCCGGCAAGGCCCATCAGCGCGCCGCCGAGGATCACCGCCTGGAAGCGCGTGGCGATGACGCTGACGCCGGCCGAATCCGCCGCGCGTGGGTTTTCGCCGACCATGCGCACCGACAGCCCCCATGGCGTGCGGTAGAGCACGAAGGCGGCGAGCGGAACGGCGATGATCGCCAGATAGACCAGCGTGAACTGGTTGAACACCGCTGGTCCAAGGATCGGAATGTCCGAAAGCAGCGGGATCGCCACCGGCTTGAAGCCGTCGATGCTGGGCGGCACCGATTGCTGGCCGAAGATCAACCTGTAGAGGAAATAGGCAAGGCCCGAGCAGAACAAGGTCACGCCGATGCCGCAGACATGTTGGCTGAGGCCCAGCGCGACGGTGAACAGCGCATGCAGGGCGCCCATCAGCGCGCCGACCAGCACGGCCACCAGCACGCCAAGCCACAGGCTGCCGCTCAAGCTGGCGGCGGTGAAGCCCGCCATGGCGCAGAGCAGCATGATGCCTTCGATGCCTAGATTGAGCACGCCGGCGCGTTCGGAAAACATTTCGCCAAGCGTTGCGAAAGCGAGCGGCGTGGCGATGCGGATGATGGCCGCGAGGAAGCCGACCTGAAAGATCTGCTCGAACACCGCGCTCATGTCTGCGCTCCCACGCGGCGGATGCGGTAGGCGGTGAAGAGCAGCGCCACCAGCATGGCAAGCAGCGCCGTGCCCTGGATGACGTCGCTGAGGAAAGCCGGCACGCCGGTTGCGCGCGACATCGCCTCGGCGCCGGTCATGACAGCGGCGAGGAAGATCGCCGCCGGCACCACACCAAGCGGGTTGAGCCGGGCGAGCATGGCGACGACGATGCCGGAATAGCCATAGCCCGGCGAGATGTCGCTCATCACCTGGAAGTGCACGCCGCCGACCTCGCCGACGCCTGCGAGCCCGGCGAGCGCACCCGATAGCAGCGCTGTCGAGAGCAGCACGCGCTGCACGTTGATGCCGCCATAGCGCGCCGCTTCCGGATTTTCGCCGGTGACGCGGATGCGGAAGCCGAGCGTGGTGCGGGCGATCAGGAACCAGCAAAGCGGTGCCGCGATCAGCGCGACGACGACGCCCAGATGCAACCTCGTGCCTTCGATCAGCACCGGGAAATTGGCCGAATCCTCGATCGGCGGCGAGATCGGATAGCCGGAAAAGGTGTCCTTCCACGGCCCTTCGATCAGCGCCATCAGCGCGTAATAGATGACCGAGTTGAGGAGCAGCGAGCTGACCACATCGTCGACCTTGAATTTGGCCCTCAGCGTCGCCGGCACCAGCGCCACGAGCGCGCCGGCCGCGGCGCCGGCCAGCGCCATCAGCACCATAGCGAGGGTGCCCGGCATCGGGATCGCGCCGACGAAGCAGCTCGCCACCGCGCCGGCGAGCAGCTGCCCCTCGGCGCCGATGTTCCAGAATTTGGCGCGGAAGGCGATGGCCACCGCAAGGCCGGTGAAGATCATCGGGGCGGCGCGCACCAGGGTCTCGGTGATGGCGTAGCTGTCGCCGAGCGACGCGGACAGCATGACGCCATAGGCCTCGATCACCCCGGCGCCGGCGATGGCGATCAGGCCACTGCACAGAATGAGCGTCGCGGCGATGGCGATCAGCGGAAGCGCCAGATTGAACCAGGCTGGTGTCGAGGTGCGGGCTTCGAGGCGGAACATCAGGCCGCCTCCTCGGTCTGCCCGGCGCCGGTCATCATCAGGCCGAGCCTGGCGACGGTGGCATCCGCGCTGGTAAGCGTGCCGGCGATGCGGCCCTCATACATCACCGCGATGCGGTCCGAGAGCATCAGCAATTCCTCGAGGTCTTCGCCGATGACGATGATGCCGCAGCCCTTGGCGCGCATCGCCAGGAATTTCTCGTGGATGAAGCGGGCGGCGCCGATGTCGAGGCCGCGCGTCGGCTGCGAGACGATCAGCACCTTGGGATCGAAGGCGAGCTCGCGCGCCAAAAGCGCCTTCTGCAGGTTGCCGCCGGAGAGCGCGCCGGCGCGCACCATCGGGCCAGGGCAGCGTATGTCGTAAGCCTTGATCTGCGCTTCGGCGAAGGCGCGGATGGCAGCCGGATTGAGCAGCCCCTTGCGGCTGAAGGCCTCGATGCCGATCCGCGGCAGCACCATGGAATCGGCCAAAGGCAAGTTGGTGACCAGCCCGGTCGTCATTCGATCCTCGGGGATACGGCCGAGGCCAAGCGCCTGCAGTTCGCGCGGCGAGAATTGCGTCACCGTTTTGCCGGCTATCGTCATCGTGCCGGCCCTTGGCGGCAGCATGCCGGAAATGACGTCGGCCAGCGCCCGCTGGCCGTTGCCGGAGACGCCGGCGATGCCGAGTATCTCGCCCGCCCGGACGACCAGCGAGACGTCGTGCAGCGGCGTGCCGGCATGGCCGGCGGTGGAGATGCCGTCGAGCGTCAGCACGGCGGCCCCGGGCGTCGAAGCCTCCTTGACCGGCGGCACGATCTCATGGCCGCACATCAGTCTGGCCATCTCGGCCGAGGTGGTTTCTGCAGGATGGTCGACGCGGCCGGCGACCTTGCCATGGCGCAGGACGACGCAGCGGAGGGTGAGCGCCCTGACTTCGTTGAGCTTATGCGAGATGAAGATGATGCCGAGCCCTTGCGCCGCCATCGAGCGCAAGGCGGCGAACAGGCCATCGACCTCCGAGGGCGCCAGCACTGCCGTCGGCTCGTCGAGGATCAAAAGCTTCGCGCCGCGAAACAGCGCCTTGATGATCTCCAGCCGCTGCTGCTCACCGACCGACAGCGCCGACACCGGCAGGTTCGGATCGAGGCTCAGCCCATACTGCCGGCTGATTTCGGTGAGCCGGGCGAGCCCGCGCGCGCGGTCGATGCGGCCGGATTTGCCGGGAATGCCGATCAGCAGGTTTTCCAGCACCGTGAGGCGCGGCGCGAGGTGGAAATGCTGATGCACCATGCCGATGCCGGCGGCGAGCGCATCGGCCGAATTGTGGATGGCGACCGGCCGTCCTTCGACCAGGATCTCGCCGGCGTCCGGCGCATAGGCGCCGAACAGCACATTCATCAGCGTCGTCTTGCCGGCGCCGTTCTCGCCAAGCAGGCCGAGGATTTCTCCTGGCGCGACGCTGAGGTCGACGGCCTCGTTCGCCTTGACGGCGCCGAAGATCTTGGTGATGCCGCGCATCTCGATGAGTGGGGCGGACAAGGGTGCTCCCTGGATTTGCGATCCGGCTAACCGCCTAAAGCGCGTTGCGATCTTTCAGATGCGCTCCACGCGCTTTAGGTTTTGATTTTACGCATGTCTTTATCCCGAAACCGGTTCCCACTTTCGGGAGACATGCTTTAGGGCAGCGCGAGGCCCCCCTCTCTGGCCTGCCGGCCATCTCCCCCTCAAGGGGGGAGATCAGATGTCACGCCGGCTTTCGTCAACTTTCAACGTTGAAAAGATCGAGCGCCGTCAATGAAACTGCCAATCTCCCCCCTTGAGGGGGAGATGTCCGGCAGGACAGAGAGGGGGCCTCGCGCCACCCCTTAACAATGCGTCAATCCGAAACCGGCGTGTTCTCGTCCACGTCGACGCGGAAATTGCCTTCGAGGATCTCGGCCTTCTTCTTCTCGACCAGGTCTTTCACCTCGGCGGGCAGCGTCTTGTCGAACTGGTGGTAGGGCGCCAGATACGAACCGCCCTTGGCCATGCGCGAGAAGTCGCCATAGTCCTGCGCGGTGAAGACGCCGGCCTTGACCAGCTTGATCGCCTGCTCGACCGTCGGATACATGTCCCACACCGGACCGGTGATGACCGTATCGGGGCCGAGGCTCGACTGGTCGGACATGTTGGAGATGGCAAGTATCTTCTTCTCCACCGCCGCCTCGATGACGCCGAAGCGCTCGGCATAGATGACGTCGACGCCGGCATCGATCTGCGCCACGGCCGCTTCCTTGGCCTTGGGCGGATCGAAGAAGGAGCCGATGAAGGCGACCTTCTTCTTGACGTTCGGATTGACCTCCTTGGCGCCGGCGAAGAAGGCATTGACCAGCCGGTTCACCTCCGGAATGCCCATCGCCGCGACAGCGCCGACCGTGCCCGACTTCGACATCTTGCCGGCGATCATGCCGGAGAGATAGGCGGGCTCGTGGATCCAGTTGTCGAAGACGCCGAAATTCGGCTCGGCCGGGCCGGCGCCGGAGCCGAACAGCCAGGCGGTCTTCGGGAATTGCTTTGCCGTCTTTCGCGATTCCCGCTCGGCGGCGAAGGCGTCGCCCAGCACCAGCTGGTAACCGCCTTGAGCATATTCGCGCATGACGCGGCTGAAGTCGGCGGTCTGCACCTTTTCCGACCATTTGTATTCGATGCCCAGCTCCTTTTCGGCCTTTTGCAGGGCGACATGGATCTGGTTGTCCCACGGCTCCTCGATCGGCGTGGCGAAGATCGCCGCCACCTTCAGCTTCTTGTCCTTGGCGAAGGCCGCGCCGGGCAGCACGGTGGCCGCGAGGCCGAGCGCGCCAAGTTCCAGCAGGTTGCGCCGCGACAGGCCGGCGCGTTGTGTTTTGCTGCGGTCGTTTTCCATTGAAGTGCCCCTCTGTTTGACAGCCGTGTCGAGCCGGCCGTTCCAAAAATGTCAGACGCCCGGGACTATGGAACGGTGGGTGAGATTTGTCCACATGGTCAAATTTGGTTGCGCTTTCGCGTTCGTCATCCACGGGCGGAGCAAGGAGCGAAGCGGCGCGCAGACCCGAGGATCCATGCCGTGACCTCGACGCTCCTCAACGGCGCAGAACCAGCAAACGGCTGCGCCAATGCCTGTTCTGCACCGTGGCATTCTTCGTTTAAAGTTCCGGCATGGATTCCAGGGTCTACGCTTCGCTTCGCCCTGGAATGACGAAGTTACGGGGCTCCGCCCGCGCCCTCCCACGAGCCCATCTCGGCAAACCTTTTCAACGCCGGCGCCGGCTCGAAAATCGCCCGTCCGGTCCGTTGATGCCAATACTCCAGCCGCTCGGCGATCCTACCAGCCCCTTCGAGCCCGGCCCAGAACATCGGTCCGCCCTTGCCGATCGGGAAGCCGTAGCCGTTGACCCAGACGACATCGATGTCTGACGCGCGCGCGGCGATACCTTCCTCGAGGATCTTCGCGCCTTCGTTCACCAAGGGATGGAGCGTGCGCTCGATGATTTCCTCCGCGCCGATCTCACGCCGGGCAATTCCAAGCTCCGCCGCCTTGGCGCGGATCAGTGCCTCCACATCCGGATCCGCGACCGGCTCTCGCGCGCCGCTCTCATAGCGATACCACCCACGCCCGGTCTTCTGGCCGAAATGGCCTTGCTCGCACAGCGTATCGGCAATCACGGCCGTCTGGCCGCGCGCCTTGCGGTTGCGCCAGCCGATGTCGAGGCCGGCGAGATCGCCCATCTGGAACGGCCCCATCGGCCAGCCGAAATCGGTGAACGCCTTGTCGACCTGGGCAGGGGTGGCACCTTCCAGCAGCAGCGATTCGTTCTCGGCGCCGCGCGCGGACAGCATCCGGTTGCCCACAAAACCGTGGCAGACGCCGACGACGACAGCCACCTTCCCGATGCGCCGGGCGAGATCGGTGACCGTCGCCAGCACCTCGGGCGCGGTCTTTTCGGCGCGCACGATCTCCAGGAGCTTCATGACGTTAGCCGGCGAAAAGAAATGCATGCCGAGCACGTCTTGTGGCCGCGAGACCGAGGCGGCGATTTCGTTCACGTCGAGATAGGAGGTGTTGGTGGCGAGGATGGCGCCGGGTTTGGCGATCGCGTCAAGCTTGCCGAACACTTCCTTCTTGACCGCCATGTCCTCGAACACGGCCTCGATGATCAGGTCGCAATCGGCAAGGTCGGCGTAGTCGGTGCTGCCCTTGAACAGCGTGAGCCGCGTCTGCTTGGCCTCTTCCGTCAACGAGCCGCGACTGACGGAGACAGCATAGTTCTTCTCGATCGTCGCCAGCCCGCGCCGCAGCGCTTCCTCGCTGGTCTCGAGCAAGGTCACCGGCAGGCCGCCATTGGCGAAGGCCATGGCGATGCCGCCGCCCATCGTGCCGGCGCCGATGATGCCGACGCGTTCGAGCCGACGCTTCTGCAGGTCCTTGCCGGGGATCTTCGCCGCCTCGCGCTCGGCGAAGAACAGATGCCGCTGCGCACGCGACTGGTCGCCGGAAACGAGTTTGAGGAAAAGCTGCCGTTCGGCGGCAAGCGCCTCGTCGAACGGCAAGGTGACGGCGTTGCGCACGGCTTTGGCACAGGCAAGCGGCGCTTCGAGGCCCCGGGCTTTTTTGGCCAGCTCAGCGGCTTGGGTGTCGAAGGCCGCGAGATCGGTCTCGGCAAGGCGGTCATTGCGCTCACGCACCGGCATGAACGGCTCGCCTCGATCAGCCATTTCGTGGGCGAAACGAACGCCCTCCGCCAGCAAATCGCCGTCGACGACCGCGTCGACAAGCCCCGCCGCCTTCGCCTCGCCGGCCGAAATCGGCGTTCCGGAAACGATCATGGCGAGCGCTTTGGCAGCACCGACAAGGCGCGGCAGCCGCACCGTGCCGCCGCCGCCCGGCAAGAGACCGAGTTTTACTTCGGGCAGGCCGAGCTTGGCGCCGCGATCGGCGATGCGGAAATGGCAGCCGAGCGCCAGTTCCAGCCCGCCGCCGAGCGCTGTGCCGTGGATGGCGGCAGCTGTCGGCTTGGGAGTCGTTTCAAGCAAGGCAATGATGGCGCGCAGTTCCGGCTGCTGGACCGGCTTGCCGAATTCGGTGATGTCTGCGCCGGCGACGAAAGTGCGCCCGGCGCAGGCGATCACGATCGCCTTGGCGCCAGGATCGTCGCGCAAAGCGGCGAGCGCCTCATAAAGCGGCTTGCGGACATGAAAACTCAGCGCATTGACCGGCGGATTGTCGATGGTGACCACCGCCACGCCGTTGTCATTCGTGACGCTGACAGAACTGGACAAGCGGAACCTCCCGAGACCGGCTGCAATCGGAACACGGGTTTACTAGGCCGGCCCGTGAATGGAAACCCGAACCAGACTTGGCGCAATGGTTAGTTGAGAGCGGTTCGTTTCGCGACGGAGAGGTTTTGAAAGGTTGGCTGCGTTTTGCGTTGGCAGGCGGTATGCGTTGGAGATTGGCAGAAACGTCCATCGCGATCGTCATTCCAGGGCGGAGCAGGAGCGAAGCTCCGTCGCGTAGACCCTGGAATCCATGCCGTTGCCTTCGCCAAGGCGTGCAACGGAGCAGAATTCAGCACCGTGGCGGCGCTTCCAAGTCACGGCATGGATTCTATGGTCTGCGCCGCGTCGCTTCGCTCCTTGCTCCGCCATAGAATGACGAGGTTGGGGCGGCTTCAACCAATCCCCGGCGTTGAATGGAAAATCTTGCACCAAGACAAACGGCAACCTTCAAAGTCCTGTGCAGCGCCACTAGTTATCCACGCGGCCGAAGGGTGGCACATCACCGATCACTTCGCGCTTGTCCTTGCCGCAGACGAAGGTCTTGGCTTTCTCATCCGCCAGCTTGCGGGCCTGATCGTTGGCCTGCGGGTTGCCGGTGGCCAAAACCAGGCCGACGGTGCAGCCCTGATGCTCTTCCGGTTGCGCCACCTTGGCGACGACCAGCACGTCGGTCGAATTCTTGTCGTCCTCGGGGTTGCTGACCGAGCGGCGATGGATGGCGGCGAAAGGGATGGCGATGTCGCCATTGGTCTCGATGCGCCATTCCACTTTCGGGCCTGAGCCGTTGAAGGCAGTGAAGGTTTCCCACACCGCGGTCATGTCGTCCGACGGAAAGCCGTAATAGACGGATTCGCGCGCGTCGTCGTAGCCGATCAGCACCGGGTAGCCGCGATAGCCCGAGCAGACGAGGCTCGCCCAGTCGCCGTCGCCTTCCGCGGCCTGGGCATAGGTCACGCAGTCCTTCTTGGAGTCGAGGTCGGTGTAGGCGCTGGATATGTCGCCGGCCTGGGCCGCCTGGCAGAAACCGGCAAGGGCAAGCGGAATCAAAGGGGCACGCATCGATGGCAACTCCGTTTCGAGTTGCCGCAAGCGTAACGCCGTCCGCTATTTCTTCAAGCTGGCTTCGATCAAGAGGTCGGCGTTGCGGGCAACCGCCGCCGCCGGTCCGCCATGGCCGAAAAGCTGGCCGCTGATATAGGCGCCTTCGATGAGGAGCAGCAGCCCGTCGCCCAGCGTATCGGAATCCGCCGCACCCATCGCGGCGGCCATGGCGCGCAGGCGCCGGCGTAACTCCTGCTTGTTGTTTTCGCTGACGATGCGGGCCGGGTGACCACGCTCAGGATATTCCACCGCCGCGTTGGTCATGCCGCAGCCGCGATAGTCCGGCTTTTGCGTGCGTTTGCCGACGCGGGTCAGGAAGGCGATGATCTGGGCGCGCGGATTGCCGGGATGTGCGTCGACCGCCTCGTCGAAGCGTTCCCAGAATTCGAGGTCGTATTTGCGCAGATAGGAGGCGGCGAGCTCGTCCTTGGACGGGAAGCTGCGATAGAGGCTGGGCTTTGTGACGCCGGCGCGCCTGACGATCTCGTCGACGCCGACCGCCCTGATGCCCTCGCGATAAAAAAGGTCGAACGCCACGTCGAGGATCTTGTCGGCCGCCTTCGGGGCGGGGGCCGTGTTCAACGGCGCTTCAATTTTATTGTCCGATGGCATTCCAACAACTCGCTTGACAATGTTACTGACCGGTACGTATGTATGGTGCCATCCCATTGCAACGTACCGGTCAGTAACATGATAGCCCAATCCCGTCCGTTTGGCCAGCGCTACGCATTTGTCGTCGTCGCCGTCATCTTCTTCTGCCTGCTGATTGCCGCCGGGCTTCGCTCGGCGCCCTCGGTGATAATGGTGCCGCTGGAAGAAAGTTTTGGCTGGCGCCGCGACGTGACCTCCTGGGCGGCCAGCATCGGCATCCTGCTCTACGGTTTGACCGGTCCGTTCGCCGCTGCGCTGATGGAGCGCATCGGGCTGCGCCGCACGCTGCTCGGATCGCTGGCGGTGATGTCGGGATCGACGGCGCTCAGCCTGTTGATGACCGAGCCCTGGCATCTCTTCATCACCTGGGGTGTGCTTTCCGGCATCGGCTCCGGCGCGGTGGCGAGCGTGCTCGGCGCCACCATCGTCAACCGCTGGTTCAAGACCAATCGCGGTCTGATGATGGGCCTGATGTCGGCCTCCAGCGCCACCAGCATGCTGGTGTTCCTGCCGGTGATCGCCTCGCTGGCGCAGAGCGGCGGCTGGAAGCCGGTGGCGATTGCGGTGGCGCTTGCCACAGCCGCGCTGATCCCGTTCGTCTTCCTGCTGGTGCCGGAGCGTCCCGCTTCGATCGGCCAAGTTCGCTACGGCGCCGATACCGATGACGTGCCGCCGGTGTCGCCCGCATCGCAGGGCAATTTCCTGGCGCATACGCTGAACACGCTGCGCCGCGCGGCGGGCACACGGGTGTTCTGGTATCTGTTCGCCACCTTCTTCGTCTGCGGCTTCACCACCAACGGCCTCGTCGGCACGCACCTCATCGCGTTTTGCGGCGACATGGGCATCGGCGAGGTGCAGGCGGCCGGGCTCTTGTCGATGATGGGCATTTTCGACCTGATCGGCACCACTTTGTCCGGCTGGCTCACCGACCGTTTCGATCCGCGCAAGCTGCTCGGCGTCTACTATGCGGTGCGCGGCCTGTCGCTGATCTACCTGCCTTATTCCGGCTTCTCGGCGACCAGCCTGGTCATCTTCGCCGTGCTCTACGGGCTCGACTGGATCGCCACCGTGCCGCCGACGCTCAGGCTCGCCAATGAAGCCTTTGGCGACCGTAGCGGGCCGATCGTGTTCGGCTGGATCGTCGCCGGCCACCAGGTGGGCGCCGCGGCGGCTGCAGCCTTCGGCGGCACGATGCGCGAGCTGCAGGGCAATTACGAACTGGCCTTCCTGATCGCCGGCATGACGGGCATCGCGGCGGCCTGTATTTCGCTGCTGATCAATACGAGCAGGCCGGCATTCGAGCCGGAGCCGCAGGCGGCTTGAGGCGCGCCGTTTCCCCTTCTCCCCTTGTGGGAGAAGGTGGATCGGCGCTTTAGCGCCGAGACGGATGAGGGGTGTTCCAGCGGAGTGAGACGTCTGCTTTCCCTGGAACACCCCTCATCCGTCGCCTTTGGCGACACCTTCTCCCACAAGGAGAAGGGGAAGAGCGCCCTGTGCACTGTTATCAAAACTTCATGGTTCCGAGACACGCCTGAAACAATGAGGCGAGAGCTTGGCGGTCCCGTTCAAAGCCATCCGGAGACAGCCATGGACAAGCTTTCCCTTACCCGCCGCGCTTTCGTCACCTCGGCCAGCGCCTTCGGCCTTGTCGGCGCCTCCGGTCTGGCGCTGCCCTATTACTCACGCGCCAACCAGCGGCCGGCCTTTACCCATGGCGTCCAGTCCGGCGACGTCGATGCGACCTCCGGCATGGTCTGGACGCGCACCGACCGGCCCGCGCGCGTGATGTATGAAGTCTCGACCACCGAAAGTTTTGCAAACGCCACAAGGCTGGCGCCGCTCGATACGTCGCCCGCCAGCGACTACACGGTGAAGCGGCTGCTCACCGATCTCGCCTCCGACCAGGACATCTTCTACCGCATGGTCGCGGCCGATCTTTCCGACATCAATGCGGTCTCAGAGCCGATCATCGGCCGCTTCCGCACCGCGCCGTCGTCGAAGCGCGACGTGCGCTTCGCCTGGTCGGGCGACACCGCCGGCCAGGGCTGGGGCATCGACGAGACCGGCATGAAGACCTATTCGACCATCGCCAAGCACACGCCGGACTTCTTCCTGCATTCGGGCGACACGATCTATGCCGACGGCGCGCTGAAGGACGAGGTCGACCTGCCCGGCGGCGGCAAGTGGAAGAACGTCGTCATGCTCGACGGCAAGCGCAAGGTCGCCGAGACGCTGGACGAATATCGCGACCAGTGGAAGTACAACATGATGGACAAGCATGTGCTTGCCCTCTCGGCCATCTGCCCGACCTTCTACCAGTGGGACGACCATGAGGTGCTCAACAACTGGTCGGACTCGAAGGATCTCAGCAAGGATGACCGCTACAAGGAAAAGTCGATCCACGTGCTGGCGGCGCGGGCCGCGCGCGCCTTCCACGAGATGACCACCATCCGCTACGAGCCGTCGGAGCCGGGCCGCGTCTACCGCAAGATCTCGCATGGGCCGCTGCTCGACGTGTTCTTCCTCGACATGCGCTCCTATCGCGGCCCGAACGGCGCCAATCTGGACGAAACGCTGACGCCGAAGTCGCGCATGATCGGCGAAGAGCAGTCCAAGTGGCTTAAGCGCGAGCTGGCGAACTCGAAGGCGACCTGGAGGGTCATCGCCGCCGACATGCCGCTCAGCCTCGTCGTCTGGGACGACGCGGCGAAGAAGGCCGGCTTCGAGGCCGTCAGCAACAACGACAACGGCAAGCCGAAGGGCCGCGAGCTCGAATTCGCCGACGTGCTGCGCTTCATCAAGACTGCGGGCATCACCAACACCGTCTGGCTCACCGCCGACGTGCACTACACGGCGGCGCATTACTACAACCCCGACAAGGCGCAGTTCCAAGATTTCAATCCGTTCTGGGAATTCGTCTCCGGCCCGATCCACGCCGGCACGTTCGGCCCGAACGACCTCGACATGACCTTCGGGCCGGAGCTGAAATTCATCAAGGCGCCGACCGCCGAGCAAGGCCAGAACCTGCCGCCGTCGGCAGGCCTGCAGTTCTTCGGGCTGGTCGATATTTCCGGCGCCACCGAGCAGCTCACGGTGCGGCTGATGGATCGCGACGACAACGAGCTTTATAAGGTGACGCTGGACCCGGTGCGGTCGGCCTGAGGACCGGTAAATCGGAGGCGCCGGCGCGAGGCCCCCCTCTCTGGCCTGCCGGCCATCTCCCCCTCAAGGGGGGAGATCGGATTTCGCATCGGCTTTCGCCAATCTCCAACGCTGCACGGCTGGCGGCGGGATCAAAGCTGCCAATCTCCCCTCTTGAGGGGGAGATGCCCGGCAGGGCAGAGAGGGGGCCTCGCGCCAGCATTCGCCGTTTCCTGTGGCGGAAAGGGTTAGTCCGGATAACAGGCGCGCGGAATGTTCGGCCAGACCGCGGTTTCGCAATTGGCATCCTTCTGGCGCTGCTTGAAGGCGGCGCTGACCGGACCGGTGACGATCGGGTCGACGCCGTCGGGGGCATCGGCGAACATCTGCTGCGCCGTTTGGGCATCGGGCGGCGAGATCGGATCGGCTTGCCTGAGCGCAGCCGCTGACTGCGCTGCGCCCGCCGCGACGAGCAGGCCAAGCGCCGCCCACGCGAAAACCGGACGCAATCTGGACATCTGATCGGTCATGAACATGAAATCGCCCGGCCCCTCAAAGGTTCCGCCTTGGTTAACAGAATCATTTCACACCAAGACGTTTAAGAATCAGTGACCATTATTTGGGGTCGGGCCTCCCCTTTCGCAATTGCGAAAAACCTTGTATGAGCCGCGCAACCGAAAAAGGCGGCGCTTGTTAAGCCTGCCGCCTGCAACGTTCCCGAGACCAGAAAAATGAACCTCCGAAATATCGCGATCATCGCGCACGTCGACCATGGCAAAACCACGCTTGTCGACCAGCTTCTGAAACAGTCCGGCGCCTTCCGCGACAACCAGCGCGTCGCCGAGCGCGCCATGGATTCCAACGACCTCGAAAAAGAGCGCGGCATCACCATCCTGGCCAAGGCGACCTCGGTCGACTGGCAAGGCACCCGCATCAACATCGTCGACACGCCCGGACACGCCGATTTCGGCGGCGAGGTGGAGCGCATCCTGTCGATGGTGGATTCGGCGATCGTGCTTGTCGACGCCGCCGAAGGGCCGATGCCCCAGACCAAGTTCGTTGTCGGCAAGGCGCTCAAGGTCGGCTTGCGGCCCATCGTCGTCATCAACAAGATCGACCGTCCGGACGCCCGCCATGTCGAGGTTGTCAACGAGGTGTTCGACCTTTTCGCCGCGCTCGACGCCACCGACGAGCAGCTCGATTTCCCGATCCTCTACGGCTCGGGCCGCGACGGCTGGGTGTCGGAAAACCCCGAAGGTCCGAAGGACCAGGGCCTGGCCCCGCTGTTCGACCTCGTCGTCAAGCATGTGCCGGCGCCGACCGTCCATCCGGGTCCCTTCCGCATGATCGGCACCATCCTGGAAGCCAATCCGTTCCTTGGCCGCATCATCACCGGCCGCATCGAGTCCGGCACGCTGAAGCCCAACCAGGCGGTCAAGGTGCTGCATCACGACGGCACGCAGATCGAGGCCGGACGTATCTCGAAAATCCTCGCCTTCCGCGGCCTCGAGCGCCAGCCGATCGAGGAAGCGCAGGCGGGCGACATCGTCGCCATCGCCGGCCTGTCGAAAGGCACCGTCGCCGACACCTTCTGCGACCCGCAGGTGAGCGAACCGCTGCATGCGCAGCCGATCGACCCGCCGACCGTCACCATGTCCTTCCTCGTCAACGACAGCCCGCTTGCCGGCACCGAGGGCGACAAGGTGACGAGCCGCGTCATCCGTGACCGCCTGCTGCGCGAGGCCGAAGGCAATGTCGCGCTGAAGATCGAGGAATCGGCCGAAAAGGACTCGTTCTTCGTGTCCGGCCGCGGCGAATTGCAGCTTGCGGTGCTGATCGAGACGATGCGCCGCGAGGGCTTCGAGCTCGCCGTATCGCGTCCGCGCGTCGTCATGCAGAAGGGCGAGAACGGCGAATTGCTGGAACCGGTCGAGGAAGTCGTCATCGACGTCGACGAGGAGCATGCCGGCGTGGTCGTGCAGAAAATGTCGGAGCGCAAGGCCGAGATGGTCGAGCTGCGTCCTTCCGGCGGCAATCGCCAGCGCCTCGTCTTCCATGCGCCGACGCGCGGCCTGATCGGCTACCAGTCGGAACTGTTGACCGACACGCGCGGCACCGCGGTGATGAACCGGCTGTTCTTCGCCTATGAGCCTTACAAGGGCGAGCTGCCCGGCCGCACCAATGGCGTCTTGATCTCCAACGAGCAGGGCGAGTCGGTCGCCTACGCCATGTGGAACCTGGAAGACCGCGGCCCGATGATCATCGATCCGGGCGTCAAGGTCTATCAGGGCATGATCATCGGCATCCATTCGCGCGACAACGACCTCGAAGTGAATGTGCTCAAGGGCAAGAAGCTCACCAACATCCGCGCCGCCGGCAAGGACGAGGCGGTGAAGCTGACGCCGCCGATCCGCATGACGCTGGAGCGGGCTCTCGCCTGGATCCAGGATGACGAGCTGGTCGAGGTGACGCCGAAGACCATCCGGCTGCGCAAGCTCTATCTCGACCCGAACGAGCGCAAGCGTTTCGAGAAGGCCGCCAAGGTGATGGGTGCGGCGTAAGCTTTCCAGCCAGGGGTTCAAAAGAGGGAGCGCGTGCTCCCTCTTTTCGTTTCAGCGGCACGCTGCCAACAGGATGGCGCGGCAATCCGCCTCTCCGGCCAGATCGATGCGCACCGCCAGGCCATCGCGAACCGGCTTGCGCAAGGCTTTCGCGCCATCCGGTTCCATGATCAGTCGCCTTCGGTCGTCAAGGGCCTGGAGTCTTGACCGCGAGAGGCCAAGCTCGCCGGCAAGCAGGCGGTCCAGCCGCAAAGGCGTCGTCCCCTCCGGCCGAAGCTCGAGCGCGAGCGCGTCCGCGTGTCCCGGCGCTCCGTCCAGCAGCTCCTTTCGGACCGTGACATCAGGTGATTCCTCGACCCGCCCGGCCCGGTTGCGCAGCGCGGCGGCATCGAAGGCAAAGCGGCGTGCAAGCGCCGGATCGTTGCTTTCAAGCGCTGCCAGCAGTGCCGACTCGATATCGTGGCGGTTTTGTCGTTCCAGGATGGTGAAATTCCAGGAGTTGTCGCAACTCACGCAGCGATAGATCAGCCAGACGTCGATGCGCTTGCCATTGGCATTGACGCGGAATTTCTCGCTGCATCGATAGGGTCTCACGCCGCCGCAGCGGTTGCAGTTGATCAGAGGTCGTGGCGCGATTGCGGGTGCGATCGTCCAGCGGACAAGCAAGGCAGAAGACATGCCGGCAGGCCCTTCCCGTCGGGAAGTCCGTCAGATCGGCAATGTCCGAGATGCCCTTCATGGGCACGGCGTGGCGAAAGACTGTGTTGTCTGGAAATCAAGCGTCGGCGCGATAGCACTCGACGGCGGCTCAGCAATGCCAAACCGGTCTCGAACCGCCGCCTGAAGAACACGTGAAAATGGAGCAGGCGGCGCCAGTGGCTGCGCCTGCGGTGCATTCAGAGGAGTTGGCGAGACCGGCGGTTACTGAGGCAAAGTGATGCTCGAAAATGGGTAAAATGGAAGGCTGCTTCTAACGGCAGGGTAACGACGGGGCAAGTACCCTCCGTCAGACTCGGCTCAACGCCAGTTCTCGGACGCTGGCGCTACCCCCTCTCCGTCCGCTGCGCGGACACCTCTCCCCCATTTC
>NZ_RZRX01000092.1:0-22742 GCF_003997405.1 Mesorhizobium sp. M2A.F.Ca.ET.042.01.1.1 | reverse complement strand
GAAAGCCATCATCGCCTGTGTCAGAAAGCTCCTCATCTTCGCCAACGCCGTCGTCGAACGCGGCACTCCGTGGAGCAAAGCTCCACCCGCAAGCCACGCCGCCTAAGCTAATGGTTGCGCTTCTCCCACAAGGGGAGAAGGGGAAGAGCTTCCTATTTGACGATCCCTGCCCTCGCCTGTAGCTGTCGGTCATCCCCCAGCGAGGATGGCACTCCGATGGCGAGCGACGAAGGCTTCTCCGACTTCTTCTATCCCGCAGCTGACGGCCTGAAGCTCCATGCCAGGATCTATGGCGAGGCGAATACCGGCGGCTGGCCGGTTATCTGCCTGCCGGGCCTCACCCGCAATGCCCGCGACTTCCATGAATTGGCGCTGCATCTTTCCAGCAAGGTGGAGAACCCCCGTAAGGTCATCGCGTTCGACTACCGTGGCCGGGGCCAGTCGGACTACGATCCGGACATCAGCCACTATAATGTCGGCGTCGAAGCCGGCGACGTGCTTGCCGGGATGGCGGCGCTCGGCGTCGAGCAGGCAGCCTTCGTCGGCACGTCGCGTGGCGGCCTGATCATCCATGTGCTTGGGGCACTGAAGCCGGCCGTGCTGAAGGCCATCGTGCTCAACGACATTGGCCCTGTGATCGAGGCGGAGGGGCTGGCCCATATCCGCTCCTATCTCGACCGCGCGCCGAAACCGAAGACACTCGCCGAGGCGGTGGATACCCAGCGGCGCGTGCATGGCGCCGATTTCCCGGCGCTTACCGACGCCGACTGGGCCCGGATGGTCCGGGCAATCTGCCGCGAGACGGCGGCCGGCTGGGTGCCCGAGTTCGATCCGGCGCTGGTCGACACACTGGCCGGCATCGATTTCAGCAAGCCGTTGCCGGATCTGTGGCCGCAGTTCGATGGCTTGGCCACCGTGCCGCTGCTTGCCATTCGCGGCGCGAACTCGAAACTCCTGTCCGTGGCGACATTCGAGGAGATGGGCAGGCGTCATCCCGGGATGGAATCGGCCACCGTCGAGGGCCAGGGTCATGCGCCCTTCCTTGACACCGGCGATCTGCCCGGAAAGATCGCCGCATTCCTCGATCGCGCCGAGCGTGAGGTTATCTCCAAGTAAAACCGAAGAACAGAGCCGGGTGTCGAGGCGACGCGGCAGTATAGGCGGGTTCGGCGAGCAAGCGCATGCCTCCCCTTCTCCCCTTGTGGGAGAAGGTGGATCGGCGCGCAGCGCCGAGACGGATGAGGGGTATTCCAGCGAAGTGAGAGGCTGGTGTCTTCTGGAGCACCCCTCATCCGTCGCCTTCGGCGACACCTTCTCCCACAAGGGGAGAAGGGGGAACCAGCGCTACTTCACCTTGGAACTTTTGCCGACCGCCTTGACAGCTTCGCTCTTTGGCTTACGCGCCGACTTTGACGAAGATGGAGTGGTCAACGGGGACGCAAACACCGAACTCTCCACCGGACGCGACGCTTCATCGGCGCGCGGCTTCTCGAGGACGACGACACAACCATCGAGATCGTTGGTGGCGAGGTGCGCGTAACGCATGGTCATCGACAATGTCTGGTGGCCAAGCCACATCTGGACGCGCCTTATGTCGATGCCGCCCTGGACAAGGCGTG
The DNA here is from genome assembly GCF_003997405.1 of Mesorhizobium sp. M2A.F.Ca.ET.042.01.1.1. Lineage (NCBI taxonomy): Bacteria > Pseudomonadati > Pseudomonadota > Alphaproteobacteria > Hyphomicrobiales > Phyllobacteriaceae > Mesorhizobium > Mesorhizobium sp. M2A.F.Ca.ET.042.01.1.1. Next base: position 21,123 of record NZ_RZRX01000092.1, on the reverse strand, counting down.
AAGCGCAAGTGTGACGCAGGATGTGCGGCACCACCTGCTCGTCGGCGCCGAGACCGACTTCCGTCTTCGCCTCGTTCCAGATCGCGCGGTACTGCGCCTGGGTGAGCTTGGTGAACGGGCCCTTCGGGCGGCGTCCTTCGGTGTTCGGCGGCAGCTTGATCACCTCCTTGACCCGTTCGGTCATCGGAATGGTGCGGCTGCGGCCGGATTTGGTGATCCAGAAGGAGACGCGATGCTCCTGGATGTCGTTCCAGATCAGGCCGAGCGCTTCGCCGAGACGGCAGCCGGTATCGACCAGGAAGACGGAAAGCCGGTAAGCATCCTCGCTGCGGCTCTTGATCGCCGCGAACAGCCTTGCCTCTTCATCCCTTTCGAGGAAACGAATCCGTCCCGCCCGCTCCTTCTGGCGGCGGAACTCGGGCAGGCTGTGGATATCTCCCATCTTATGTGCCTTGCGCAGCAATTTGCTGAGGGCAGCCATCTTGCGATTGATGGTCGCGTTGCTGTTCCCGCGCTGGCGCAAGGTACCGATAAGATTGTCCAGGGTGTTCTGGTCAAAGGTGCTGAAACGCTCTCCGAGAAGGATCTCGTCTATTTCACCGATGAAAGAGCTGACATTGTATTTATGCCGCCCATCATCCCAGAGTATATCCCGGTATGCTGCAAAGAGTTCCCCGATCCTGTGCGATTTTACTTCCCGGATCTTGTTGTAGGTGTACCTAAACTTCGAATTCTGAGAAGAAAATACCGCAAAATGACCAGAGGGGTCCCCCTCTTGAATCGCTTCGTTCGACATTTTTAGCCACACCCCCTGTGGTTAAGCTTTCAGCCCTAACCGTTCGGAGATGTCCTTTCAAGAGTTTTCGAATCTCGCGGCCGACCACATCCGCCAGTGGCGGATCCCACAAAGTCGCTCCACAGACCCGATCAGCTTACCGTTTCACCCCCATCCTTTCGTTTGCTTCGACAATCGCGAAAACAAAACGGCCCGGGCGTGGAGACGCCCGGGCCGGATTTCAGTTGTAACAGTCCAGCCCTTAGAAGGAGCGCTGGAAGCGGAGGAGACCGCCGATGGCATCGTCGTCGCCAGCAGAAATACCGGTCCAGTTGTGGTTCAGGCCATCGGCATCGCCGATCTTGCCTGCATTGACGTAGTCGACTTCGGCCGTGACCGTGAAGCCGGGAACGATGTCGTATGCGATGTTGGCTGCGATGCCGAGGTTCTCACCTTCGTCATACGACACCTGAGCGTTGAACGAGGTCTTCTCGTTGAACTTGTAGGTGCCACCGCCCCACACCGCCCAGTTGCCGTCCCACTGCTTGTAGAAGCCGCGACCGCCAGCTGCGAAGGCATAGGTCGGGTCCGACAGGTTGTCATCGGTGCCGTAGCCGCCGATGATGAACAGCGACAGAGCGTCGTTGACGTTCACGTCCAAACGAACCTTGGTGGCGACTTCTTCATAGTTGCTGTCGTAGGCAACGACGCCGGTGATGGCGCCCCAGCCCTGCGTCCACTTCACGCCGCCGACGACATGCGGAACGTAGCTGTCGATCGTGCCCACGCCGTAGACACCGTCGGTGCCGCCGCCGGAGCCTTCTTCGAGCGAGATCACGGCCGAGAAGCCGTTGCCTGCGTCGAAGTAGTACTGGACGACGTTAGTGTCGAAATCACCGTAGGGGACCAGCGTATCCTGGATGACGTTGCCGGCGTAGCCGATGAACGTATTGAAGGCCGATTCGTCCTTACCGACGCGCAGGCCACCGAGCTGGATCCAGGCGAAGTTCAGAGAAGTGCCCTTGTTGCCGGCCGGATTGACGGTCGGGCCGAGCGGACCGGCGCCATCTGGATCCGCGCCCAGATCGGCGTTGCGGTTGCCGAAGTTCCAGCGGGTCTCGGTGTAGGTCTTCAACGTGCCGAGCTCAGTCTCCTGGCCGGTCCAGGTCTTCAGCGTGAAGCGAGCATTCTTGTAGAAGGTGTGGTTGCTGCCGCCGTCCTCAACATCGGCAGACGTCGCGCCGTCGAACGAGCCGACGTCGCCGACGCCGATGTCGTAACGGACATAGCCGCCGATGCGCAGGCAGGTCTCGGTGCCGGGGATGTAGAAGTAGCCCGAGCCGTAGACGTCGCAGATCTTGACGTATTCAGCCGGTTCCGGCTCGGCGACGGTCACCGCGTCGGCGGCGCGAGCACCGGAAACTGCGATCAGGGCCGCAGCTGAGCCGAGAAGAAGGCTCTTGATGTTCATTTTCTGACCTCCAGTCAAAAGTTAAAAAACGGGTCTGGGTATTTTTTGCTGAAGGACAGCGTTCCCTGCCCCATCCCCACTACCGAAAAAGATGCGCACCGCGCCGCTCCTTCGAACATGACCTTTACCTAGGCGGCGGCGGGGTTCAACCATGATCGTATCGGCAGAAGCCCGATCCGGACGCTATCCCCGGACGTTGTTGCACAAATGACACGATTTGGCCTCACTCCGAAAGCTCTCGTTAACCAATGAGGCTAGCGGCCCGGCCGAATCCGGCGGTTAACGGCCGGAATTGCGGCGTCCCGGCGACTCGTCCTGCCCGGTTCTTGCCGCAGAATCGCCTTGCGAAGGGAGGCTTGTTGCGCACAGCGCAGGGGAGGATGGCGGAGAGGATGGGATTCGAACCCACGAGAAGCTTTTGACCTCTACTCCCTTAGCAGGGGAGCGCCTTCGACCACTCGGCCACCTCTCCGTCGCGCGCTGGATAAAGAAAAGCGTGGGCACAATCAACAAGCCGGCGCCATAATCGCCGAAAAATCCTCTGGCCGGCAACTTGGGAAAGCGGTGGAGCGTCGGCATCGCATGGGCCCAGACGTGGCGAATCGTGACTTATGCGGCCTTTTCGAGCCAGCTGAGGCGCCTTCATAGGAGCGCCATCGCAGACCGGAACCGGACGCGCAATCACCGGCAGACGCCCTTCGTCACGCTGCACGGGGGCGAAAAAGAGCGCAATAACAAGGCATTGCCTATAATTTTGGTCGAAAGTCCGCATCGCTTCCGTTCGATTCTGACTGGAGGTCAGAAAATGAACATCAAGAGCCTTCTTCTCGGCTCAGCTGCGGCCCTGATCGCAGTTTCGGGCGCCCGCGCCGCCGACGCGGTGACCGTCGCCGAGCCGGAACCGGCTGAATACGTCAAGATCTGCGACGTCTACGGCTCGGGCTACTTCTACATCCCCGGCACCGAGACCTGCCTGCGCGTCGGCGGCTATGTCCGTTACGACATCGGCGTCGGCGACGTCGGTTCGTTCGATGGCGCCAAGTCGTTCGACCACGAGGACGGCGATGAGCAGAGCACCTTCTACAAGAACACCCGCTTCACGCTGAAGACCTGGACCGGCCAGGAAACCGAGCTCGGCACGTTGAAGACCTACACCGAGACCCGCTTCAACTTCGGCAACCGCAACGGCTACCCATCGGCAGACGATCCGGCCACGCAAGCGGATGAATTCAACAGCAATCCTGCCGGCAACAAGAACGTTTCGCTGAACTTCGCCTGGATCCAGCTCGGTGGCCTCCGCGTCGGTAAGGACGAATCGGCCTTCGATACGTTCATCGGCTACGCCGGCAACGTCATCCAGGATACGATCGTTCCGTATGGCGATTTCGACACCAACGTCGTCCAGTACTATTTCGACGCCGGCAACGGCTTCTCGGCGGTGGTCTCGCTCGAAGAAGGTTCGGGCGTCGTCGGCACCATCGACAGCTACGTTCCGCATGTCGTCGGCGGCGTGAAGTGGACTCAAGGGTGGGGCGCCATCACCGGCGTTGTCGCTTATGACAGCAACTACGAGGAAGTCGCCGGCAAGGTTCGCCTGGATGTGAATGTCACCAACGAACTGTCGCTGTTCGGCATGTTCGGCTATGGCAGCGACGACAACCTCAACGACCCGACCTATGCCATCGGAGCCGGTGGTCGCGGCTTCTATAAAATCTGGGGCGGCAACTGGGCATTCTGGGCCGGCGGCACCTACAAGTTCAACGAGAAGACCTCGTTCAACCTCCAGGTGTCGGGTGATCAGGACAAGAACTATGGCGTGGCGGCGAACGTCGCCTATGACATCGTACCCGGCTTCACGGTCACGGCCGAAGTCGACTGGGATCACTTCGGCAAGTACGATGATTGGGTTTCGGGTGCCGACGTCGTCAACTTCACCGGCGCCGACAAGAAGAACAGCGTCGGCGGTCTGCTCCGCTTCCAGCGCTCGTTCTAACAGGCGTCGCCTGATTGAATCGACAACCCGGCGGGCAACCGCCGGGTTTTTCATTTGGTTGCGAGGTGAAGACCCGCGGTGCCTTAAGCGCGCCGCAGGTGCCTGATGGCAAGTGCGTGTTCGCCAACCGTCAGATAAGCATCGCCCAAACTGAAGTGGAAATATGGGTTGAGTGGCGTCTGGTCGACCGCCCGAGCAAGGTATTTGATGGACAACTTATCATCACGCCCAGTCCCAGCGTCCCCAACATGTACAAAGCCATCGGGTGCTCGGGCGTCCTTGCCAAAACGCGACGTGGGCGAGGGGTGGGTGCAAGTCCTTTTCTCAACCGAGCCCTTTGCCATGCGCCAGCGCCCTTCCCTCACGCCGATCATCGGCGCGCTTCCCACCACGGTGCCGTTCGTCGGCCCGGAGGCGCAGGAGCGCGAGCGCGGGCAGCCTTTTCGCGCCCGCATCGGCGCCAATGAAAGTGGTTTCGGGCCTTCGCCACGCGTCATCGCGCGCACGGAGAGCGTCGCGCGGGATCGATAGCGGCCTTGCTTTCGGCTGTCCGGTCTTGGGTTGTGGAATTCTCTTTCCCGACGGATCTTTCATGTGTTTGGACCAGGCGGGCGGCAGCCGGTTGGTCATCGTGTCTGGCTAGCAAAAAGAGCGACAGAATCCTGCCTCTCGGGCGCTGAAGTCTGGTCACCTCCCAATCGCCCGATATCGCTCTGCCCGGCTAGCGATGTCACGCTGCGGCCCGCCGTTTACGCCACCTAACACGATCACTGGGTCGTCGCATCGCCCTTCAGGATCGTCTCGAGCTCATCTGGCGGGGCGTTGTTCGTTTTTCCTTCAATGGCCGCGACGGGCGCGCTGACCGTGCTTGCCGCGGCGTTGCCGATCGTGTCGACCGTGCCGGCAACCACAAGGCCGAGTTCGTCGCCAAGCCCCACTCTCGAATCCGTCAGGGTCTGACCGGAAGCCAGTTGCGCGCCGAGCAATTGGACGATCTCCGGACTTTCAGCGAACTTGCTGTGATTCAAGCGATCTGCGGTCTTTACATCGGTCAGATCAAGCACGGTTATTCCAGCCGCCTGGAGCTTCGATTTGTATGGCTCCTTCGACGGGTCGGCCTGCCCCACCCTGTCGACATTGCCCGCAATCAGACGCGAGACGGCAAGCGCCCGGTCGTCGCGCGAGACGGTGATGGTGAACTTCGGCTTTTTCGGCCCAAGCTCGGTCCACTGGCGACCAAAGACATCCACGTCGAGATCGGGAGACGCCAGTATGACGTTCCTGATCTTGGGCGAGACGCGCCCGTCCTCCAGCGCCATCTGCCTCAGCGATTCCATCGCGAGCCAGGTGCCCATCGAGTGGGCCATGACGGTGACGTCGGTCACGCTGCGGTCGTCGGCCAAGGCCTTCAATGTCCGCTCGAACGCAGTGCGCGAGAAATTCGCGCTTTCCTTGTCGTAGTTGTAGCCAAGCACACTGGCGCGCGACGGCCATGTGAAGAGGATCGGCACGACGTTCGCCCGCGAGTCGTGCACGAACTGCGCGAAGCGAAAGACCGAGTCCTCATACCGGTTGTTGAAGCCATGCACGAAGACAAGAACATGGCCGTTCGAATTGTGAGCATGCAGCCATTTGTGAGCCTCGGGAACCGACAGGTTTCGTGCGGCAATGACCGCGAAATCCTTTTGGGGGTTTGGCGGCAGCTTTTTCGGCCACTCGACCGTGCCGGGCGCGCGGTTCGGCGGAATCGAGATGGTCAGGTCGGTCAACGAAAGCGCCGGGCTGCGCTCGCCTGTGAACAAGGTCGCCGGGTCGCCGGAAGGCTTGCGGCTGGTCGCGACCAACATCGTCACATCCGATGCCGCCGGCGAAACCAGGCTCGCGGGGATCGGCGCCAGAACCCCTTCGGGTCCAGTTCCGCATGCCGTGAGCGTGAGGAATACGGCCGATATGGCTGCTGCAACCCGCCAGCGCGCCGGTTTGGACCTCCCGGTGCCGCGATGCCCATGGAGCGCGCTGCGCCCTCCTCTCACGACGGACGCGCGATGCATCGAAATCCGAGGTGGCAAGTGGAGGTATCCACGGGCTGCGCCATGCGAGCGGCCGGCCGGTAACGTCGGCAGTAGCTGGGGGCGCACAGGAAGGACCCGCCCTTGGTCACCCTGCGTGGAATTTTGATGTCGGGTGTCAGCGGATCGAAGCTCGCCTCACGCTCGCCGCCGCGCGGATTTTCCATCGTGCAGCAAGGGCTCTCGATCCGGCGGTGCTCCTGATACCAGTCGGTGGTCCACTGCCAGACATTGCCCGCCATGTCATGGAGCCCGTAGCCATTTGCCGGAAACGAGCCGACGGGCGCAGTCCATTCGTAGCCGTCTTCGCAATCGTTGCGGAAAGGGAACTCGCCCTGATAGGTGTTGGCCATATGCCGGCCGCCGGGGGTCAGTTCGGCGCCCCAAACGAATTCGGCGCCCTCCAGCCCGCCGCGCGCGGCAAACTCCCACTCGGCCTCGGTCGGCAGAGCCTTCCCCGCCCAGTTCGCATAAGCTTCCGCGTCCTCATAGGCGATGTGCACGACGGGATGGTTGTCGAGCCCCTTCAGCCCGCTGGCGGGGCCGCGTGGGTGCCTCCAGTTCGCGCCACGGACGTAAGCCCACCAGTTGTAGTGATTGTTGCGATCGATGCCGCGCGAGGGCCTGACGAACAAGGCTGAAGCCGGCGCCAATGATTCTGCACTGGCCCCGGGATAGTCCGCGGCATTCGCTGGACGCTCGGCCAGCGTGACATAGCCGCTGGCCTCGACGAAGCGCCTGAACTCGGCATTGGTGACCGTCGAGCGATCCATCCAGAAGCCGCCGACGACGACGCGGTGCGCCGGCGCCTCTTCGGGATAGTGGTGGTCCGAGCCCATCAGGAACTCGCCGCCGGGAATCCAGAGCATATCGGCGTTTGACGAATCCGTTGGCTTCGCTGCAGGTCGCGCCTCAGTCATCGGCTGGTCTCGTCAACGGCAGAACGCATCCGCCGTTCAATCCCCCGCAGCGAACATTTCCTCCGGGCTTGGTGTCACCAGCGGCGTGAAGTAGGTCAGCCGCACTGCCTCCATAAGCAACAGCGGGGGTTTCATCTGGGCTGCAAGCTCGGTGATCCTTGCCTGCAACACCTTGACTTTATCAGGATACTTATCAGCCAAGTTAGTGGCCTCCGATTTGTCCTGTGACAAATCGAACAGCTCTATCTTTTGCGGCAACGTTGCCGACCACAACAATTTCCATTCGCCCTCGCGCACCGCACCGGCCATCGGATCGACATTGTAGACGATCTCTGTGCGCGGCGAAGGTTTGCCCTCGCTCAGCGCCGGCCACATATCCATGCCGTCCAGCGGTTTGTCCTTGCCAGGCTTGGCGCCGGCCAGCCCGGCCAGTGTCGGCAACATGTCGACGACATGCATGAGGCCATTGAAGACGCCAGGCTTGATCTTACCGGGCCAGTTCATGAAGGCGACCGAGCGGGTGCCGCCCTCATAGAGGGTGCCCTTGCCGTCGCGATAGGGGCCGTTATCCGCAGGCAGCTTGCCACCCACCTTCGAGTCGCCCGCAAACATCGAGTTAACGACGCCACCGTTGTCGCTCATGTAGACGATCAGGGTATTGTCGCGAATCCCCTTCTTCTCGAGGGCGGCCACGACATTGCCGATCTCGTCATCGACCACCGAGATCATTGCGGCATAGGCTCTGCGGTTCTCGTCAGCGATGTTCTTATACCGGTCGAGATATTCCTTCGGAGCCTGGAATGGCGTATGGGGCGCGGTGAAAGCGAGGTAGAGAAAGAGCGGCTTCTTCTGATCGTGAGCGTTGATGACCCGGACAGCTTCCTGACCGAACAACGTGTTGTCGAAGCCCGGCTCCTTGATCGGCTTGTTGTTCCTGTACCAGTCCGCGATACCATGCGATGCGTGTTTGAAATGGTCGATCTCGCCGACCGTCGCCCCGTAGAATGAATCAAATCCACGCTGCTTGGGCCAGAAGTCCGTCTTGGCATGGCCGAGATGCCATTTGCCGCTCATCGCCGTCTGGTAGCCCGCGTCTCTTAGGATTTGCGGAAGAAGTGTCTCATCGAGCGGAAGGCCATAGGTTCCCGCTGCGGGGACAACGCCAACCTGCATGCCATAGCGCAGCGGATAGCGGCCGGTCATGAGGGCGCTCCGCGTTGGTGTGCACATCGGCTGCACGTAATATTCTTCGAGCTTCGTCCCTTCCGCGGCAAGCTTGTCGATGTTGGGCGTCTTGATGTCCGAGCCGTGATAGCCGACGTCTTTCCATCCCTGATCGTCCGCAACGATGAAGACGATGTTCGGCTGCGAGGGCTGGGCCGCCGCCGTCTGGACGCCCGCAAGGCCGGCGAGCGCGCCGGAAAGGCCGACGGGTGCGGCAAATCGCGAAACCGCAGCCGCAGTGCCGCCCATCAAAGCGTCCCGCCGCGTGATTCTGTTGGTTGCACCGGCTTCGGCCGGGAAGTCTCGATCGTTGCTCATATTATGCCCCTGCTCTGCTAATTCACGCCGTTCTTCTCAAAACCGCGGCGCGTCTGGTGCTCTGGCGCCAATCATTTGCCTGGAATCCAAAGGCGTGGCGGCTCAGCACCCACGTCTGCCGCTGCCGTTGCTGCGGCGCGCTCAATGTCCTCTGCGCACACCTGCGAATAGCCCTGCCTGTTCATGCTCCCCACTCGCCGTGCGTCGGCGGCATTTCCGCGCTATTTGGTCTCGCGCTGCTTTCGCTTAAGTTATTGCTAATAGAGCCATACTGCTATCCACTTTGCGCAAACGAGGCATTTTTTGGCATCCTGACCTGCCGTCCCAGGAGATGCGTTTCTGTGGCTCGTCACGCGGCGACTCGGACGCGCCCCGAGCGCACGTCACCTTTCGCTTGCCTTGGCGCCTTGGCCCACCGTAAGCGCCTTGCCGATCCACTCTAGTTGCGAGGAATAGCAGAACATCGAGAACAGCACGGCAATCAGAAGGACAATCTTCCCCAGCCTGATGTCCAACTCGTCGAACTTGACGAAAAACACCACCGAGAACATGGCGCTGGCATAGATGAAGTTGAGCCGCGCCAGAAATTGGAGAATGTGAGATGCTACGGTAGAGCGAGGCAAGACTACGCTGTGCCGTATCGACATAGCCGACCAGTAACCGACTTGTCCGGCGATGGAGCAAAGGGCGGCAATCAAATAGAGTAGTGGGTCAAACTGCTGACCGGCTAACAGCAACCGGCGGTAAAATGGAATTCCGTTCCACAGCACGATCGTATCGGCAATGGTCTGCACCAGCAGCCACAAGCAGAATTGCGCCGTCGAACGCCGGCGGGCGATGCCTGGCTCCGCCATCGCTCAGCAGCCCAATGCCGAATGCAAGCGCCGCAGAGAACCGACCACGTCATCTCAATCCGCTATTGTCCCGGATGGGCTGGCGAGAATTGATAAGTGAGCCCCAGAATCGGACCCTGCTGAGTGAGTTTGTTCACGAAGCCGTCATGGCTATAATTGTCGTGCACGGCCCGATAACCGACGAACATCGACATCTTGTCGTTGAATTGATAGCCGGCGCCTCCCATCACATCCCACATTGACTTGGACCCTGCGCCGAAACCGCCGACGAGGCCCCAGCCAGCCAAGTAGATCCCGTTACCGACATCGGCCTTGAATTTGGCGCCGACCACCGGATCGACCCACGTATCGCCGTCGCTCGCTGACCTGCCATCCAGCACACCTCCGTGGAAGTCGAAACTGTTGTCGACCGACCAGAGGCGGGCACCGGCGACAAGATCGAAATTCGTCCCATCCTGATAGTAAACGCTGTAACCACCCAGCGCCGTGCCCATGAAAGTGCTCACCGTCGCATCAATGTTGGAGGCGAGGATTCCCTTCGGGGTGCCTACGTTGGCGTCGAGCTTGGCGTACACTATGTCCGTGCTGATTGTGAAAGGCCCGTTGCGAGCTTCCGTAAGCCCCATGAAGCCGAATTTGAGGTGGTGCAGCACGTCGCTGAAGCTCACATCGACATCCTGAGGCGGAAATCCGAAGAGTCCGCTCTCGCCTTTAATTCCCGAGGCCCAGAGATACGGGGCGACAGTAAACGTCCACCCGTCATCCTGCTGCTTGGCGATGTCCGCCGCAGATGCGTTGACGGCACAAAGTACCGATATCACAGCCGTTCCCAAGGCTACCAAACGAAATCTTTTCACGATCATCCCCTCAAGTGCTCCTCGGCTAGCTATACTTAGCCTGCGCGTGCGCGCCCGCATCATGTCCCGCGCCGTCTCAGGTCCTGCCCTTTGTCAAATTGCCTTTGAACCAACGTGCCATGCTGACGCCGTCAACGCGATGCGTACGGCCAAGACGCCTGGCGCCTCCCCAACAAGTAGATCTGTTTCGTCCATCGTCCCCAGAGCCGCGAGTCGCCGATATTTTGCGGCGAATTGATCTCGCGCAATTTGCGTTTAAGCTACACCTAATACAAGTGTTGCGATATCCACTTTGCGCAAAGGATGCATTTTTGGGCGCGTGGCCTCCAACGACTTCGCACAGGGACGTGCAACTTGGCCCAGACGCGCTCGGCGATGCCGCCTCTGGGCTGCCCGTGAAGGTCGACAGGCTTTCGCCAGGGCAAATGCCGTCGCGCCTCCGGCAAATCCAGTCCCACGGCAAGTGGGCGCTCGATCTGGCTGAATTCAATTGCGCCTTCCGTGCCAACGGCGGCTTTGATCCAGGTTCCGTGGCAATCGTGGCTGTAGAGCGGGCCCGGGACTCGACGATCTGCGGCATTCCGCTCAAGGACGACATGATCGTGGCAATTCCCGCCGGCACGAGCGTCGCAGCGACGGTCCAGCCCGGCCTTCGCTACACGGGCGCCGTTGTTCCGACGTCGATCTGGGTGGAAATCCAGGCACTTTCCGCCGGCACGATCTTGGATCGGGCGGCCGACCATCCAAATGCCGTTCGGCTCACCGCCAGCGATGCGCAAATCTTCCGCAGCCAGATGGAGGCCATGGCATACCGCTTCGGAGAAGCCGCAAGCGATTCAGCCTTGCCGGAGCATACTCCGATCGCGTTGGCGGAATATTTGGGGGGCATAGCCAACGCATTCGCTGGCGCCCGTGGCAACGTCGAAACAGATCGGTCCTCCAGTCGCCACCTCCGACAGGCATGGGCGGCCGAGGATTTTATTCGCGCCCACATCCGCGAAGACATCCCCATCATCCGGTTATGCAAGGAAATCGGCATCAGCCGACGACAATTGGAGTATGCCTTTCGCGCCGCCTTTGCCCTCAGCCCGTTGGAATTCATCAGGGCGGTTCGCCTCAATGAAGCGAGGCGATTGCTCACTGCGCGGGGAGCGGATGGCCTGAGCGTCACACGTATCGCGATGGAGGTGGGGATCACCCATCTTGGCCGTTTCGCTGCGAGTTATCGCATGCTCTTCGGTGAGTCCCCGAAGGACACACTTCAACGTGCCAGAAGATGACAACGAGGGTGAACGTCGGTCGCGGAATTGGCGCCAGTCGTCATGCAGGCAGTTCGACGGAAATTGCGCAATCCGGATAGAAGCCGGATTCTATAATTAGTATCCTCTAAAATATCTTGCCTCCTGCCGCAGGGTGGGAGGGTTCGGCCCCGGGCGTACGTCAGCGATCTCATGGGCTGCGGATTTGAACGCAGGGAAATTGTGAGTTCTTGGAGGATGCAAATGAAAAAATCGAGCTTGAGATCGACCGGCGCTGCCGGGATAGCATTCGCATTGATGCTTGCGGGTATCGCCGATGCCGTTACACCCTTCGCCCTTTTCGTCAGCCCTGCGCAGGCCCGCGTCGGTCACCCGCTCACTCCAGGCAGCGTAGCTGGGGTTGCCAGGCGCACCACGCGCCGTACGATCCGCCGTTCGACCATCTATGTGACCAGACTACCGGCAGCGTGCGTGAAAACTTCGATCAACGGTACCGTGCTGTGGCACTGTGGCAGCACGTATTACCAGCCCTACGGGGGCCGATACGTCGTCGTCCACATTCATTGAGAGAAATGGCATCGGCTCTCCGGGCGGCCGCCAACTTGCGCCCGCCGGTCGCACAGGCTAGCTAGAAGCTCCTCTCACGCGAGCCCGTGCCATGCTTCGTCGCCCTTCCCTCACCCCGATCATCGGCGCGCTTCCCACCACGGTGCCGTTCGTCGGTCCGGAGGCGCAGGAGCGCGAGCGCGGGCGGCCCTTTCGCGCCCGCATCGGCGCCAATGAGAGCAGTTTCGGGCCTTCGCCGCGCGTTATCGCGCGGATGGAGGCCGTCGCGCGCGACCAGTGGATGTATTGCGATCCCGACAATTACGAGCTGAAGGTTGCGGCGGCCGCGCATCACGGCGTCGCCGTCGAGAACGTGGTCGTCGGCGAAGGCATTGACGGGTTGCTCGGCCTGGTGGCGCGCATGTATGTCGCGCCGGGCGATGCGGTGGTGACCTCGCTCGGCGCTTACCCCACTTTCAATTTCCACATCGCCGGCGTCGGCGGCCGCCTGGTGACGGTGCCTTATGCCAACGACAAGGAGGACCTGGACGGGCTCCTCGCCAAGGTCGTCAGCGAAAAGGCGCCGCTGGTCTATCTCTCCAATCCCGACAATCCGATGGGAAGCTGGTGGGAGGCGCCGGATGTCGTCCGCTTCATCGAAGCGCTGCCGGAAACCACCATGCTGGTGCTGGACGAAGCTTATGGTGAGCTTGGCCCGGCCACGGCGCTGCCGGCGATCGATGTCGCGCGACCGAACGTCATCCGCATGCGCACCTTCTCCAAGGCTTACGGCCTGGCCGGCATACGCTGCGGCTACGCCGTGGCGGAGGCCGAGGTGATCCGCGACTTCGAGAAGATCCGAAATCACTACGGCGTCAGCCGCATGGCGCAGATCGCCGGTCTCGAGGCGCTTGCCGATCAGGATTACCTGCGCACGGTGGTGGCGCGCGTGGCGGCTGGCCGCGAGCACATTTCGGCCGTCGCCAGGCAGAACGACCTGAAACCGTTGCCGTCGGCGACCAATTTCGTCACCATCGACTGCGGCCGCGACGGCGCCTTCGCGCTGAAGGTGATGCAGGGCCTCTTGTCGCGCGACGTGTTCATCCGCAAGCCGATGGTCCCCAGGCTCGACCGCTGCATAAGGGTGAGCGTCGGCCTCGACCACGAGCTCGACATCTTCGCCGAGGAATTGCCGGGCGCGCTCGCGGCAGCGCGGGGGAACTGACCGGACCTTGGCCGATATATCTACTCCGCAGGGAGATCGGGCGATTCACAGTCCCGCGGCTGCCAGCAGGCGTGTCACGCGGTTCAGCGCATCGGAAAGCTCAGCGGCTTGCCTGTCCTCGAGCTTGACGGTCAGGCGAGCGAGATCGCGGTTCGTCGCCGCCTCGAGATCGACCAGCGCGGCCTTGCCCGGCTCGGTCAGCGCAAGGACGGGCGGCCCGTTCTCCGGGTCGTCGCGCATTTCAGCCAGCCCCCTGGCAGTGAACCTCCGAAGCACCCGCATGAGATAGGCAGGGGCGAGGTTGAGTTCTCCGGCCAGTTCGGATGCCACCGGCGCGAGGTCGAGATGAAACATGCGCGCCAGCAGACCAGCCCGTCCACCGGGTCGGGTCTTGCGCCCGAGCTCGAACAGCACGCGGGCTTCAACCAGCGTGTAAGGGCTCTGCATCAAGGTCTCATCGAGCAATCCCACCAGCCCGGTATAGAACCGGTTGAAGCGACGAATCTCATGGACCAGGGCTTCATGCGGCATGCCGACCCTCCTTGGAGACATTGCATCCGATAATTTCCTCATTGGTTGACTGAGTCAATTATTTAATCCACCGAGCCACCCATCCTTCGAACCGGTTGCATTTGACCTTTCATGCTCCAGATTGATGGGGAAGATTCTGGAGCGGGCGATGCAGGGTGAGCAAAAAGCCCTTCGGGTGCGTGTTTCCGGCACGGTGCAAGGCGTGAGCTACCGTGTCTGGACGCGCGGCGAAGCCCTGCGTCTCGGGTTGACGGGTTGGGTGCGCAACGAGCGCGACGGTTCTGTCACCGCTCTGATTGCCGGCGCCGATGCCGCTGTCACGGCGATGACCGAACGTCTGTGGCAAGGGCCGCGTGGCGCGCTCGTCTCGAAGGTCGAGATCGAGGAAGCGGGCGACGAGGTGCCGGCGGATTTCAGGATTGTCGTGTGAGTTGGTCTCTCCCGCCTTGAGGGGGAGATGGCCGGCAGGGTAGAGGGGGTCGTTTCCAGCGTGGGCTTCTTGCCGCAAAGGGCGTTGGCGCTTCACGCGAGACGACCCCCTCTGTCGCCTTTGGCGACATCTCCCCCTCAAGGGGGGAGATTTGGCGCTTGAATTAATTGAACGTTCGTTTTATTAGTGCTGCTGGAGGCGAAATGGCGCGCACCACAGGCTCAGACGGGGAAAAGACCGAGGCAGCCGTCCGCGACGCGGCGGTCAGCCTGATCGCGCGGCTGGGTTATGAGGCGATGTCGATGCGGCAGCTGGCGGCGGAGGTCGGCGTGCAGGCGGCCGCGCTCTACCGTTACTTCCCCACCAAGGAAGATCTGCTTTTCACCTTGATGCGAGAGCATATGGAAGGTCTGCTCAAGGCCTGGGACGCGGCGCGGCCGTTAAGTGCCGATCCGATCACCCGGCTTGCCGCCTATGTCGAGAACCACATCGCCTTCCACATTGAGCGGCGCCACGCCACCCATGTCTCCAACATGGAATTGCGCAGCCTGTCGCATGAAAGACTGACGCAGATCCTCAAGATGCGCACAGCCTATGAGAAGGAGCTGCGCACGATCCTCCGCGACGGCCTGGAAGCAGGCGCGTTCGAGATCGACGATACGGGCCTGACCGCCATGGCGCTGATCCAGATGATGACCGGCGTGATCGTCTGGTTCCGTCCGGGCGAACGGCTGTCGCTCGCCGAAGTCACGGCATCATATCTTTCGATGACAATGCGCCTGGTCGGCGCGACAATCAGCCATGGCACCGCGCGTCCTTCCGGGCGAGCCGGGAACGCCGTGGCACTCTGATACGGGCATGATCCCCGCGAAGACCGGGGCGTGCGCAGGGAGGAACGGCATGTACACGAACACGCTCAGCTTCGGACTTGATCCCGACATCGAGGCGTTGCGCGACACTGTACGGCGCTTCGCTCAGGACAGGATCGCGCCGATCGCGGCGGAGATCGACCGCTCCAACGAGTTTCCCGCGCATCTGTGGGGCGAGCTCGGCGCGCTCGGCCTGCTCGGCATCACCGCCGATCCTGATTTCGGCGGAACCGGCATGAACTATCTCGCGCATGTCGTGGCCATGGAGGAGATTTCGCGCGCATCGGCTTCTGTCGGCCTCTCCTACGGCGCGCATTCCAACCTTTGCGTCAACCAGATCAATCGCTGGGCCACGCCGGCGCAGAAGGAGAAATACCTGCCTGCCCTCTGCTCGGGCGAAACCGTCGGCGCGCTGGCGATGTCGGAACCGGGCGCTGGCTCCGACGTGGTGTCGCTCAGGCTGCGCGCCGAAAAGCGCAATGACCGCTATGTGCTCAACGGCTCGAAAATGTGGATCACCAACGGCCCCGACGCCGGAACGATGGTGGTCTACGCCAAGACCGATCCGGAGCGCCATTCGCGCGGCATCACCGCTTTCATCGTCGAAAAGACTTTTGCCGGCTTTTCGGTGGCGCAGAAGCTCGACAAGCTCGGCATGCGCGGCTCCAACACCGGCGAGCTCGTCTTCGAAAATGTCGAGGTGCCGTTCGAGAATGTGCTGCATGAGGAAGGGCGCGGCGTCGAGGTGCTGATGTCGGGGCTCGACTATGAGCGGGCAGTGCTTTCCGGAGGCCCCATCGGGCTGATGGCGGCCTGCCTCGACGTCGCCGTACCTTACGTGCATGAGCGCAAGCAGTTCGGCCAGCCGATCGGCACGTTCCAACTGGTGCAGGGCAAGCTCGCCGACATGTACACGACGATGAATGCCGCGCGGGCTTACGTCTATGCGGTGGCGGCCGCCTGCGATCGCGGCGAGACCACGCGCAAGGACGCCGCCGGCTGCGTGCTCTTCGCGGCCGAGAAGGCGACGCAGATGGCACTCGACGCGATCCAGCTGCTCGGCGGCAACGGCTATATCAACGATTACCCGACGGGACGGCTGCTGCGCGATGCCAAGCTCTACGAGATCGGCGCCGGCACCAGCGAGATCCGCCGCTGGCTGATCGGCCGCGAGATCATGGCGGAGGGGGCGTGATGCCCCTCTCCGCCATCTCAGCCGAACGCCTTGGGCAGGTCGTCGGTTGGCTTGGCGACGATCTGATGCGCGTCGCGCCACAGGATCTCGCGCTGACGGGCCGCCGTGATCGGGCGCACCGGCAAACCACCCTCTTCGATCAGCCAGGCGCAATAACGCGCACGACTGATCGCTTCCCTGGCGTCCGGATGGAACCAGCAGATGCCCCAGATCGAATTCCGGCGCTTGAAATGCCGGCCGACCCGGCCTGGAATGGGCAGATGCCGGTTGAACCAGTCGAACTGATCGTCCAATTCGTCATGGATCCAGTCCGGGCATCCGTTCCGGTACAGGTACCAGGACGCGTGGAAAAAGCCGGTCTCCACCCGGCTGTTCGGATGGATCAGCGGCGTTACAAACCGCAAATACATGATGACACCCACAGCGCCTGCGGGCGCCGTGTTCCTCTTGCTCAGATTCGGGACGTGGACGGCCGCCCTTCGGCGGCGTCAGGCCATGGCCGAAGGGAGACATCTGGTGAAACGCATATCCATGCTTTCCATCGTCGCCTCCTGAGGGTGTCATACGTACAAAAGATGCCACGCTTGGCACGCGGCATCCGGGCGCGGGCTGTTACACTGGTTCCGCTACGGCATCAAGAGGTGTGAGGAACAAATTGGCCACCCTGCAAACCCAGATCTCCCCCTCCTCCGACATTTTCCGCGCCAATGCCGAACGCATGCGGGCGCTGGTCGACGACATTTCCGAGAAGGCGGCAGGCGTCGAGCGCGGCGGCTCCGACGAGGCGCGCGAACGCCATGTCTCACGCGGCAAGCTTCTGCCGCGCGAGCGGCTGGCACAGCTGCTCGACACCGGCTCGCCCTTCCTTGAGGTCGGCCAGTTCGCGGCCTGGTCGATGTATGGCGAGGACATTCCGTCGGCCGGCATCATCACCGGCATCGGCCGGGTCGAGGGCCGGGAGGTGATGGTCGTCGTCAACGACGCGACGGTGAAGGGCGGCACCTATTATCCGCTGACGGTGAAGAAGCATTTGCGCGCGCAGGAGATCGCGCTGCAGAACAACCTCCCTTGCGTCTATCTGGTCGACAGCGGCGGCGCCAATCTGCCGAACCAGGATGAAGTCTTCCCCGACCGCGAGCATTTCGGCCGCATCTTCTACAACCAGGCCAACATGTCGGCGGCGGGCATCCCGCAGATCGCCTGCGTGATGGGCTCCTGCACGGCGGGTGGCGCCTACGTGCCGGCGATGTCGGACGAGACGATCATGGTGCGCAACCAGGCGACCATCTTCCTTGGCGGCCCGCCGCTGGTGAAGGCGGCGACGGGGGAGGATGTCAGCGCCGAGGAGCTCGGCGGCGCGGACGTCCATACCAGGCTTTCCGGTGTCGCCGACCACTACGCCATGGACGACGAACACGCCTTGGCCATTTGCCGGCGCATCATCAAGAACCTGAATCGCAACAAGGCCGTAAGCCTGAATTTGCAGAAGCCGATTCAACCGCTTTACGATCCGCAGGAACTCTACGGCATCGTGCCGACGGATCTGCGCCAGCCCTATGACGTGCGCGAGGTGATCGCGCGCCTTGTCGACGGTTCGGAGTTCGACGAGTTCAAGCAGAATTACGGCACGACCTTGGTCACCGGCTTCGCGCATCTGCACGGCATGCCGGTCGGCATCCTCGGCAACAATGGCGTGCTGTTTTCCGAAAGCGCGCTCAAGGGCGCGCATTTCATCGAGCTCTGCTGCCAGCGCGGCATTCCGCTGGTCTTCCTGCAGAACATCACCGGCTTCATGGTCGGGCGAAAATATGAGGCCGGCGGCATCGCCAAGGACGGCGCCAAGCTGGTGATGGCCGTCGCCACCGCCAAGGTGCCGAAGCTCACCGTCATCATCGGCGGCTCGTTCGGCGCCGGCAATTACGGCATGTGCGGCCGCGCCTATTCGCCCCGCTTCCTATGGATGTGGCCCAATGCGCGCATCTCGGTGATGGGCGGCGAGCAGGCGGCGACCGTGCTTGCCATGGTCAAACGCGAAGGCATCGAGCGCAAGGGTGGTGAATGGAGCGCCGAGGAGGAAGCCAAATTCAGGAAGCCGATCCTGATGAAATACGAGCATGAGGGCCACCCGCTCTATTCCTCGGCGAGGCTCTGGGACGACGGCATCATCGATCCGGCCAGAACCCGCGACGTGCTGGCGCTCAGCCTCTCCGCGGCGCTCAATGCCGGCATCGAGGACACGAAGTTCGGCGTGTTCAGGATGTGACGATGGGTGCTCTCGGCGACAGGATCCGCATCCACACCGGCGACATCACCCGACTCGTGGTGGATGCCATCGTCAACGCAGCGAATTCCTCATTGCTCGGCGGTGGCGGCGTCGACGGCGCCATCCACCGCGCGGCCGGGCCGGAGCTGGTTGCCGAGTGCCGGACGCTCAACGGCTGCAAGACCGGCGACGCCAAGCTGACCAGGGGCTACCGCCTGCCGGCGCGTTTCATCATCCATACGGTCGGTCCGGTCTGGCAGGGCGGCGGCGAGGGCGAGGCGAGCCTGCTTGCCTCGTGCTATCGGCGCTCGCTCGAAATCGCACTCGGCCATGATTGCCGGACGGTGGCGTTTCCGGCGATCTCGACCGGTATTTACCGCTTTCCGAAGGAGGAAGCGACTGGGATTGCCGTCGACACAGTCAGTAACTTTCTGCGGCAGAATGCAGTGCCAGATGCAGTTACCTTCTGCTGTTTCGATGAGCAGACGGCGGAGATCTACCGGCGGGCCGCCGCTGCCGTTGGAAGGAGCGGACCTTGATGACCAAAACTGCCCAAGAGGCGACCTCGTCAGAGCACTCCCTTGGCGAGGGAGAGGTCTATGATTTCGGACGAATGCTTGTCCCGAAGCGCTGGCGGGACAGCGCCCCCCTCTGCCCTGCCGGGCATCTCCCGCAGAAGGGGGGAGATCAGCAGCTTTGCGGACGGCTCCTTTCCTGCAACGTCGATAGTTGGCGAAGGCGGCGGCGACATCCAATCTCCCCCCAAGTGGGGGAGATGTCCGGCAGGACAGAGGGGGGCGCGAAGGAACGCCGACCTCGCTCAAAGCATACTCTGGCTGCGGAGGTTCCATGTTCGGCAAGATCCTGATCGCCAATCGCGGCGAGATCGCCTGCCGCGTCATTCGCACGGCCCGCAAGCTCGGCGTGCGCAGCGTGGCCGTCTATTCCGACGCCGACGCCCGCGCCTTGCATGTCGAGATGGCCGACGAGGCGGTGCATATAGGCCCCTCGCCTGTCGGCGAAAGCTATCTGCGCGGCGACAAGATAGTTGCCGCGGCGCTCGCCACCGGCGCCGAGGCGATCCATCCCGGTTACGGCTTCCTGTCGGAAAATCCGGATTTCGTCGACCAGGTGACCGCGGCAGGCCTCGTCTTCATCGGGCCGAGCGCCGCCTCTATCCGCGCCATGGGCTTGAAGGACGCCGCCAAGCGGCTGATGGAGGCGGCCGGCGTGCCCGTCGTGCCCGGCTATCATGGCGAAGCGCAGGAGATCGTGCTGCTCGCCTCCAAGGCGCGCGAGATCGGGTACCCCGTCCTGATCAAGGCGCGCGCCGGCGGCGGCGGCAAGGGCATGCGCCGCGTTGACCATCCCGACGATTTTTCCGAAGCGCTGTCGGGCGCGCGGCGCGAAGCGAAAGCGGCGTTCGGTGACGACCGGGTGCTGGTCGAAAAATATGTCGACAAGCCGCGCCATATCGAGTGCCAAGTGTTCGGCGACAATTTCGGCAATGCCGTGCATCTCTTCGAACGCGACTGCTCGGCGCAGCGCCGCCACCAGAAGGTAATCGAAGAGGCGCCCGCCCCCGGCATGACGCCCGCGCTGCGCAAGGCGATGACGGAGGCAGCCGTGAAGGCCGCCAAGGCGATCAATTATTCGGGCGCCGGCACCATCGAGTTCATCGTCGATGCCTCCCAGGGGCTCAAAGCCGACCGCTTCTGGTTCATGGAGATGAACACGCGGCTGCAGGTCGAGCACCCCGTCACCGAGATGGTCACCGGCGTCGACCTTGTCGAATGGCAGTTGCGCGTCGCGTCCGGCGAAAGGCTGCCGAAGACGCAAGGCGAGATCGCGCTTGCCGGCCACGCCTTCGAGGCGCGCCTTTATGCCGAGGACGCCGCGAAAGGCTTCCTGCCGGCGACCGGCACGCTGCATCATCTTAAATTCCCCGACGCGCCGCCGGAGGGTGCTGCGATGCGCATCGAGACCGGCGTGCGCGCCGGCGACGCGATCTCGCCCTTCTATGACCCGATGATCGCCAAGCTGGTGGTCCACGCCAAGGACAGGAACGCCGCCCTTGCGGCATTGCGCGATACGCTCGCCGAGACGGAAGTGGCCGGCTCGACAGTCAACACCGCCTTCCTGGCGGCGCTCGCGGCCGACGCCGATTTCGCGGCGGGCGACGTCGATACCGGGCTGATCGTCCGGCATCAGGAGGCGCTCACCGCCATCCCCGCGCCGAGCGATGAGACGATTGCCGCCGCGAAATCGGCGTCGGCCGCGAGCGCCGCCAGGAAGGCGGTGTTGACTGTCGAGCCGGCCACTTC
>NZ_RZRX01000091.1:0-22755 GCF_003997405.1 Mesorhizobium sp. M2A.F.Ca.ET.042.01.1.1 | reverse complement strand
GGCATATTGCGTCGCAATCACATTGGCAGCCGCCACGATCTCCTCGCGGCTGCATTCGACGGCCCCGATCCGCACCGCGCGGTTGCGCTCTAAGCCGGTTATATCGTAGTGCGGCGCCGACGTCTTGGGCGGCCCCTGATAGGACGAGCGTTTGATGCCGAGCTCGGCAGCGAAGCGATGCAGTTCATCGACCTCATCGGCAAGGAGATGGCACCAGCGGTGGCCGGCCCATTTCCAGATCGCCGCATCGACATAGACCGCCATCAGGCTCGCCGCACTTGGTAGGCCTCACACATGGCGTCTGAAGGCCAAGCCTGCAAGCCGGGGTCGCCGATCGTCGGAATCGCTATTTCGAAGCCGGGCAAGGCTTGGTCTGGTCGAACAGCGACAGGTTCACCAGCTTGCCGGTCATCGAGAAGTCGCCATAGTCCATGACGAGGTCGCGGGTGATGCCGTTCTCGTGCAGCTTGAAGCTGATCCGGTACTCCGGCACCTCTTCGCCGCTTTTGTCGCTATCGTCGAAATAGGCGATGTCGACCGGCCAGTATTTGTCCGAGGCGAGCTTGGCCAGCGCTGGCGCTTCCGGATCCGTCTTGTCGGATTCGGTCTTCTTGCCGACGATGACGGTGGTGCTCATCACTTTGTTGGCATCCTCGGAGCCGTCGAACAGATTGGTCTGGTAGAAATTCTCGCCCTTCTCGGCCTTGCCGATCAGCTCGACCAGATGCTGGGTCGGAAACTGCGTGGCCGCAAGCTCGAGGCTGCTCTTCTCGGGCTTGTCGATATTGACCTTGAGGCCCTTCGCTTCCCGCGTGGCCACCCCCTTCACCTCCTTGTCAAGGTTCTGGTCGACAAAGGATTTCGTCACGAAGGAAAAGGTCTTGCCTTCGGCATCCTCGAAAGTCGTCGTCTGCTGGTCGGTGAGCCTGGTGTTGTCGTTGGTGACGATCTGGGTGACGAAGCGGAACTTGACCGTGTAACCCTCGCAGGCGGAGCCGTTGAACTCATAGACCATGCGGCCGGTGATGCCCGTGATGCCCGAACGGTCGGAGGCCTTGTTGAGTGTCAGATCGTAGACTGCGCGATGCGCCTGCAGCGCGGGCACCGCAAGGGCCGGCGCCATTGGGAACGCTGCCGAAAGACAGGCGGCGGCGAGAAAAAGGCGCGTTGCGCGCATACGTTGCTCCGATCGTCGCGGCCGCGAGACAGGCCGCAGGGAAAGATGGTCCAGCTTAAAAAAAGTCGTGGCGGAAGCGAGGCAAAAATAGCAATTTCGGCCCGGCCAACGCGGCGCCTTCCAGCAATAGGGAAAACCAATGAGCGAAACAATCGAAAAGCGGCTAAGCGATCTCGGCGTGGCCATTCCGGCCGCCGCCGCGCCCGCCGCCAACTACGTGCCCTATTGCCGGACCGGCAACACGCTGTTCACCGCCGGCCAGCTGCCGCTGAAGGACGGCAAGCTTCAGGCAAGCGGGCTGCTCGGCCGCGACATCGACACCGCCGCCGGCAAGGAAGGCGCGAAATTCTGCGCCATCAACATCCTGGCGCAGGCCAAGGCGGCGCTCGGTGATCTCGAGAGAATCCGGCGCGTGGTCAAGATCACCGTCTTCGTCGCTTCGGCGCCCGATTTCGTCGAGCAGCATCTTGTCGCCAACGGCGCCTCCGACTTCCTGGTCGCGGCACTCGGCGAGCGTGGCAAGCACGCCCGATCCGCCGTCGGCACCGCCTCGCTGCCGCTCAACGCCGCGGTCGAGATCGAAGCGATCTTCGAAGTCGAGTGAGGTTCCCGATGACCGATCTTTCCTGGCTGATCGCGCAGCCTGTCGCGCATCGCGGCTTCCATGACATGAACAAGACCCGCTGGGAGAACACGCTGTCGGCCTTCGCCGCGGCAGCCGAGCGCGGCTATGCCATCGAATGCGACGTGCATCTCTCGTCGGATGGCGTCCCGGTCATCATCCATGACGGCGACCTGAAGCGCCTGACTGGCGAGGACGGCTTCATCTGGCAACGCACCGCGGCCGAACTGGCGACGCTCAGGATCGGCGGCACCAAGGACCACCTGCCGACCCTGCAGGAAGCGCTCGACCTCGTCGACGGCCGCGTGCCGCTGGTGGTCGAGCTGAAAGGCGTTCCCGGCCATGACGCGGGGCTGGTGGCAGCCGTCGGCCGGCTGCTCAAGCGCTACAAGGGTAAGGTGGCGATCATGTCGTTCGATCACTGGCTGATCCGCGACTTCGCCAAGGACGCACCGGGCATCCCCGGCGGGCTGACCGCCTATGGCAAGGACAACCAGCTGATCGAGGCGCATTTCGCCATGCTCGCGCATGACCTCGCCTTCACCTCCTACGCCGCCGGCGACCTGCCCAACCCCTTCGTCAGCTTCGTGCGTGAAAAGCTCAAGATGCCCGTCATCACCTGGACCGTGCATGACCAGCCGGCGGTCGACCTCACCTTCAAATACGCCGATCAGATGACCTTCGAGGGTTTCGAGCCAGACCTGGTGAAGGTCGCCTGAGGAATGCCCGAAACGTGACTTGCAGCGTCCTTGAGGACGCTTAAATAAGCCCCATGGATCAAGGCAACGACGATGATGGACGGGCAGCGAATGCGGATTATGCGATCCGCGTCGCGGCAGGCATCGGCGCGTTCACCTGTGCGGAATGGGACGGCTTTGCCGGGACCACGCGCGGCGATAAAGAAAACGTCTACAACCCGCTGGTTTCATTCGCCTTTCTGAGCGCCTTGGAAGAATCCGGCTGTGCTGTTCGGCGCACCGGCTGGCAAGGTCATCACCTTAGACTTGAAACCGCGCAAGGCAGGCTTCTCGGCGCTGTCCCCTGTTATCTCAAATCGCACAGCCAGGGGGAATATGTCTTCGACCATGGCTGGTCGGACGCCTTCGAGCGCGCCGGCGGCCGCTACTATCCCAAGCTGCAATGCTCGGTGCCGTTCACGCCGGTGACCGGCCCTCGCCTGCTTGTCAGCAAAGGCGAGAATGAAGGTGCGGTACGGGCAGGCCTGGCGGAGGGATTGAAACTCGTGACCGACAAGCTCGGTGTCTCTTCCGCGCATGTCACCTTCGCCAGCGAGCCCGACGTCGCGACGCTGGAGGCGGCGGGCTTCCTGCATCGCACCGACCAGCAGTTCCATTTCTTCAACGAAGGCTTTTCGACCTATGACGACTTCCTCGCCACCCTTGCCTCACGCAAGCGCAAGGCGATGAAGAAGGAGCGCCGCGAGGCGTTGGTTAACGGTATCTCGATCGATTGGCTGACCGGCAAGGACATCACCGAAAGCGCCTGGGATGATTTCTTCGCCTTCTACATGGATACCGGCGGCCGCAAATGGGGCAGGCCCTATCTCAACCGGCAGTTCTTCTCGCTGATCGGCGAGCGCATGGCCGACGATATTCTTCTGGTGATGGCCAAGCGCAATGGCCGCTACATTGCCGGCGCCATCAACTTCATCGGTTCCGATGCGCTCTACGGCCGCAACTGGGGCTGCATCGAGGACCACCCTTTCCTGCATTTCGAGGTCTGCTACCACCAGGCCATCGACTTCGCCATCGAGCGCAAGCTCAAGGTGGTGGAGGCAGGCGCGCAGGGCGAGCACAAGCTGGCGCGCGGCTACCGTCCCGTGACCATGCATTCGGCGCACTATATTTCCCATCCCGGCTTACGCAACGCCGTCGCCGATTATCTCAGGCGCGAGCGGCGCGAAGTCGAACGCATGGGCGAGTATCTCGAAGAGCACACGCCCTTCCGCAAGGATCTCGGCGAATAATCCTGGGCAGCGAAAAGGCGGCTTGGCGGCCGATCTCGCCTGAACGCCTTGCCGCCCACCGGCGGCTTCGCTACACCGGACGGCGAATGCAATTGGGAGTGTCACCATGGCCGAAGCCTATGATCCCGGCAACATCTTCGCGAAAATCCTGCGCGGCGAAATCCCCTCGCACCGCGTCTATGAGAACGATGCAATCGTCGCCTTCATGGATGTGATGCCGCAGGGCATGGGCCACACGCTGGTGGTGCCCAAGGCGCGGTCGCGCAACATGCTCGACGCCGATCCGGCAACGCTCGGCCCGCTGTTCGCGGTCGTCCAGAAAATAGCCGTGGCGGTGAAAAAGGCCTTCAACGCCGACGGTGTCACCATCATGCAGTTCAACGAGCCGGCTTCCGGGCAGACCGTCTACCACCTCCATGTTCATGTCGTGCCGCGCTTCGAGGGCGTGCCGCTGAAGCCGCATTCCGGCCAGATGGAGAAGCCGGAGGTGCTGGCCGAGAACGCCGGCAAGATCCGGGCGGCTCTGGCGGACTGAGATGGGGCGAAATCAAAAGTTCAGATAAAGTCCCGCCAGCAGCAGAAACTCGGCTGTGGCGATGCCGACCACCATGCGCTTTCCCGACACCAGATAGGCGACGAAACCTAGGGCCGCCGCCGCTATCCTCAAGCCAAGCGAAGTGTGCGCAAGCGCGCCGCCTGGAAAGACAATCAGGTTGCCGATGACGGCTGCAACAAGCGCCGTCGCCATGGTGCGAACCAGCACCAACAGGTCTGAATCTTCGGAAAGCTTGCCGCCAAGATAGACACCGAGGAAGCGCCAGATATCCGTCGCGGCGAAACCGGCGACGAGAATGAACATGTATGGCCACCACCAGGCGCCGCTAGAAAAGTAGCTCACGCCGTGCGCACCTTGCGCCGCCAAAATTGCAAGCCATAGGCGACCGTGCCGCCGATCAGTCCGGCAACCAGCAAATCGACCTGCGGCAACACTATGTGGAAGACCGGTCCGAGGACGAGGCCCAGGACCATTGCGACATGCCCTGCCCGTTCGCGTGCGGACCCCCACAACGAGGTCAGGAAATACATCGGCGTCAACATCAGCAACGCCGCCGAAACGGCGGACGGCAGCGCATCCGCCACTGCATAGACGACGGTCACGACGATGACATTCGTCGTCACCAGCGTGCCGCCGAGGCCGGCATAGTAAGTCGTACGCAGTTGAGGCGGGACGCGCTTGAGGCGCTCCATGGCCAGCACCCAGGAGGTCACGGCCACGAAATGCGCCAGGAGATAGAGTACGCATTGCCGGGTTTTCCCGGTGCGCATCTCGGGTGCCAGCGCCATCACCATCGGCATCAGACGTATGGCCGACAACGTGACGGCCAACATCGCCGCCGGCAGCGCTGCTCCCGATGCGATTGCGCCCACCAGCACGACCATGGATGGCAGCGCCCACACCGTTCCGGTCATGAAAGCGGCCTGTGCCACCGTGACCCCGGCGTCTTTCGCCAAGGCGGCAAAGCCAATGAACGAGCTGACGAGGATCAGGCCAGGTAGGGAAAAGGCCGCGCGGGCACCACGCAGGAACCAAGTGGAACGAGGCGCTGTGACGTCCGAGGTCCAAGTCGACATGTGCCGGCCATAGCATGCGCGGCCATAGGATGCGACCACACCGGCACGGGCGCATCGTCTTTCCATTGATCCAGGAAAATCTGTTGGCGGTTGGAGGACATCGGCCACGCGCACTGTTAAGGACAACCCGGCCGATTTCCACGTCTTTCCCTGCAAAAAAGCCCCGTCGCCGGGGCTTTTCTGCAATTCGGGATAAGGCCGATCAGCCCTTGCGCGGCAGTTGCGGCACAAGGCTGCGCTTGTTGCCGTCCTTGCCCTTCGGCTCCGGCTTCTGCGCCACGGCCTTCTTCGGCGCAGGCTTCTTGGCCACTGCCTTCTTCGGCTTCGGCGCGTCTTCCGGCTCTTCCTTCTTCGGCTGCACGGGCGACTCGTCGGCGAGCGATTCGAGCTTCAGGCCGGACTCGCCGGTTTCCTTCTTCTCGACGGTGACGCGCACCGTGCCGCCCTTCTTCAGCTTGCCGAACAGCACTTCATCGGCCAGCGGCTTCTTGATGTGCTCCTGAATGACCCGGCCGAGCGGACGGGCGCCCATGCGCTCGTCATAGCCCTTGTCGGCCAACCAGGCGATCGCGTCCTGCGACAGATCGAAGGTGACGCCACGCTCGGAGAGCTGGGCCTCGAGCTGCATGACGAACTTCTGCACCACCTGATGGATCACCGGCACCGGCAGCGAGCCGAACGGGATGATCGCGTCGAGACGGTTGCGGAACTCCGGCGTGAACAGCCGGTTGATCGCTTCCACGTCGTCGCCTTCGCGCTTTGTCGAGCCGAAGCCGATCGCCGCGCGCTGCGCATCCGACGCGCCCGCATTGGTGGTCATGATCAGGATCACGTTGCGGAAGTCGATCTGCTTGCCGTTATGGTCGGTCAGCTTGCCATGGTCCATCACCTGCAACAGGATGTTGAACAGGTCCGGATGCGCCTTCTCGACCTCGTCGAGCAGCAGCACGCAATGCGGATGCTGGTCCACGCCGTCGGTGAGCAGGCCGCCCTGGTCGAAGCCGACATAGCCGGGAGGCGCGCCGATCAGCCGCGAGACGGTGTGGCGTTCCATGTATTCCGACATGTCGAAGCGGATCAGCTCGACGCCGAGCGAGGCGGCAAGCTGCTTGGCGACTTCCGTCTTGCCGACGCCGGTCGGACCCGAGAACAGGTAGGAGCCGATCGGCTTCTCCGGTTCACGCAGGCCGGCGCGCGCCAGCTTGATCGCCGAGGTGAGCGCGGTGATCGCGGTGTCCTGGCCGTAGACGACGCGCTTCAGCTCGACGTCCAGACCCTGCAGCACCTTCTCGTCATCGGCCGAGACCGTCTTCGGCGGGATGCGCGCCATGGTGGCGATCGTCGCCTCGATCTCCTTTATGCCGATCGTCTTCTTGCGCTTGGCCTCCGGCACCAGCATCTGCGAGGCGCCGGTCTCGTCGATCACGTCGATCGCCTTGTCCGGCAGCTTGCGGTCGCTGATGTAACGGGCCGACAGCTCGACCGAGGCCTTGATCGCTTCGCTGGTGTAGCGGACCTTGTGGAACTCCTCGAAATAGGGCTTCAGGCCCTTCATGATCTCGATGGCGTCCTCGATGGTCGGCTCGTTGACATCGATCTTCTGGAAGCGCCGCACAAGCGCGCGGTCCTTCTCGAAGAACTGGCGGAATTCCTTATAGGTGGTCGAGCCGATGCAGCGGATCGCGCCGGACGACAGCGCCGGCTTCAGGAGGTTCGACGCATCCATCGCACCGCCCGAAGTGGCGCCGGCCCCGATCACGGTGTGGATCTCGTCGATGAACAGCACCGCGCCCGGATAGTCCTCGAGCTCCTTCACGACCTGCTTCAGCCGCTCCTCGAAGTCGCCGCGGTAGCGGGTGCCGGCCAACAACGTGCCCATGTCGAGCGCGAAGATGGTGGCGTCCTGCAGCACTTCCGGCACATCGCCTTCGACGATGCGCTTGGCAAGGCCTTCGGCGATCGCCGTCTTGCCGACGCCGGGGTCGCCGACATAGAGCGGGTTGTTCTTGGAGCGGCGGCACAGCACCTGGATGGTGCGGTTGATCTCGCTGTCGCGGCCGATCAGCGGGTCGATCTTGCCGGCGCGGGCCTTGTTGTTGAGGTTGACGCAGTAGGCCGTCAGCGCGTCCTGCTGCTTCTTCTTGCCGTTTTCCTCCTGCGGCTCGGCGCCGTTCTGGCCGCCCTGCTCGTCCTCGGCGCCGCGCGGCGTGCGGGATTCCGAAGCGCCCGGGCGCTTGGCGATGCCGTGCGAGATGTAGTTGACCGCGTCGTAGCGGGTCATCTGCTGTTCCTGCAGGAAATAGGCGGCGTGGCTCTCGCGCTCGGCGAAGATGGCGACGAGCACGTTGGCGCCGGACACTTCCTCGCGGCCGGACGACTGCACATGGATCACGGCGCGCTGGATGACGCGCTGGAAGCCTGCCGTCGGCTTGGAATCCTCGTCGTAGCCGGTGACGAGGTTGTCCAGCTCGGTGTCGATATAGGTGAGAACGGTGTGCTTGAGCTCGTCGAGATCGACATTGCAGGCGCGCATGACGGCGGCCGCCTCTGTGTCGTCGATCAGGGCAAGCAGCAGATGTTCGAGCGTCGCATACTCATGATGCCGCTCGTTGGCGAATGTCAGCGCCTGATGTAGCGCCTTTTCCAGGCCTTGGGAGAAAGCCGGCATGTTACCTCACTTCTTCTCCATCACGCATTGCAGCGGATGCTGATTCTGTCGGGCGAAATCCATGACCTGGGACACTTTGGTCTCGGCCACCTCGAATGTGTAGACGCCGCACTCGCCCACTCCATGATTGTGAACATGAAGCATGATGCGTGTGGCGGCCTCGCGGTCCTTTTGGAAAAAACGCTCAAGGACGTGAACGACGAACTCCATGGGAGTGTAGTCGTCGTTCAGAATGAGGACCCGGTAGAGACTGGGCTTTTTGGTCTTGGTCTTGGTGCGCGTGATGACAGCAGTACCGCGACCGGGATCGTTGCGGTCCCCGTCACTTTGCATTCGCACCACGCCTGCCGTGGCAGTCAAACCGATCGTCACGTAGTCCAGCCTTTTCGAATCCTCATGCGAGTTCAACATGTAGGTTCTCGATGGACGATTTTAAGCCCTTCTGTTTAGCTGACAATATGGCTAGGTGGGCAAACCTCAGCGAATTTCTCAATCGTGAATGCGGCAATGTGCATCGGGTTGCGATCGGCCACGAAAAAACCCGGCCGCGCTACCGCGACCGGGTCCTTTTCACAGGCCGGCTGGCCGTATCGGATATGATCCGGCGAAATTACTTCGCTTTGGCGACCACCGATTCGAACGGCTTGTAAGCTTCCTTGGCGAGCTCGGCATAGAGATTGCCGATCTTGCTGGCCTCGGCCACGAAGCTCTCATAGCTCTGCTTGGCGTAATCGGTCTGGATCTCGATGGCCTTCTCGATCGACTTGGCCGCGAACAGCTTCTCGAAGGCGGCGCTGCCGGCCTCGAAGCTCTTCTTGGTGTATTCGCCGGCTTCGGTGGCGATCGCCTGCGCGCCCTTGGTGAGCGAGGCAAAGCTCTTCAGCCCGGTGTCGGCAAACTCCTTGCCGTATTTCGTGAAGTCCTCATAGGTCTGGGTCATTTCATACTTCCCTTGGTTGAAACGCCCTTTTTGCCCCGGGCGCCCTTGTGCAATGCACCTTAATATATTGTGCAACGCACAAAAAGTCAAGAATCCCTTGTTGCGCAGGGGCTCCAGCGCCGCCGGCCGGTAAAATTCGATTAAAGAGAAGCTCGATTTGCGGAAAAATGGTGAACGCGGCGGTTACCATAAACGGATTGGTAACGCTGACCACGATAGCTTGGCCGGAAGTGAGGCAGGCACTCCCGTAGCCGCCTCCGGGGCAACGAAAATTTCAGGGTAAGTAACGGTGCGTCAGGCGTTGTCGGGGCTGGTCTCCAAATCCTCATTCTCTTTCAAGGCAGTCATGGTCGCCGTGCTGGCGATGACGATTATCGCTGCCGATGTGGCGTCGGCCCTTGCCGCAAAGTCCGCGGCCATTGTCGTGGATGCCAAGACCGGCAAGGTGCTCTATTCGGCCGACGCCAATGGCCGGCGCTACCCTGCTTCGCTCACCAAGATGATGACGCTCTACCTCACCTTCGAGGCGCTCGCGAAGGGTCGGGTCAGCAAGAACACGCCGGTGCCCTACTCAGCGCACGCCGCGGCCCAGCCGCCGACCAAGCTCGGTGTGCGCGCCGGCGGCTCGGTTCCGGTCGAGACCGCGATCCTGTCGATGGTGACGAAATCGGCCAACGACTCGGCCACGGCGCTCGGCGAGTTGCTCGGCGGCAGCGAGGACAATTTCGCCCGTATGATGACGGCCAAGGCGCGCCAGCTCGGCATGAACGGCACCGTCTTCCGCAACGCCAACGGTCTGCCCGATCCGGGCCAGTTCACAACGGCGCACGACATGGCGATGCTTGGCATAGCGCTGCGCGAGCACTTCCCGCAATATTACGGCTATTTCTCGCAACGCTCGTTCATGTATGGCCGCCAGCGCATCAACGGCCACAACCGCCTGCTTGGCCGCATCAAGGGCGTCGACGGCATCAAGACCGGCTACACCCGCATGTCGGGTTACAATCTCGTCTCCTCCGTCGCCGACGGCGACCGCCGCCTCGTCGCGGTGGTGATGGGCGGCGCTTCCGGCCGCAGCCGCGACAACCAGATGGCCGCGCTGATCACCACCTATCTGCCGCGCGCCTCGACGCGCGGCGGCGGCGATCTCATCGCCAAGGGCAATGACAATCCGATCAAGACGCTGGCCAAGGTCTTTTTGCCCAAGCATGACGCACCGACACCGGACGAAAAGCCGGCGACGGACGACACTGTCGTTGCCTCGGCCGATGACGTCCAGGACGACACCCAACAGGTCGCCGAAGAGACGAAGCCCGTGATCCAGGTCAGGAAGGTGAAGACGGTTGCGGTGGCCGCCATGGCGCCGGCTGCCAAGCCGCAGGAGACCACGTCGCAGGCGGTCACGGCCTATGCCGAACCGACACCTGCCGCGCCGGCAATCGATCCGGTGAAGACGTCGTCGGTGCCGTCAGGCTGGGTGGTTCAGGTTGCTTCCTCGCCCACCAAATCCGGAGCTCAGAGCCTTCTCGATCAGACCGCCAAGCAGGCGCCGAAGGTCCTCGCCGATGCTTCCGGCTTCACCGTCGCCTTCGATAAGGATGGCGTCACCTTTTACCGCGCCCGCTTCGGCGGCTTCGGCTCGAAGAATGCCGCCTGGAAGGCCTGCGATGCCCTGAAGCGCAAGAAAATCTCGTGCTACGCCGTCGAGCAATAGGCGGCTGTTCAAATCTCCCGGAAGGTACCGGCGTCGAAGGAGACTAATCGTGATTGGAGAGCAGGACGTCCTTGGCTTCATTGATCCGCGCCGCCAGGACAGACGTGCCGCCGACATCGGCGTTCAGGCGCTGCATCAGGCGGCGATGCGCCTTGCGGATATCCGCCGCGGCGGCCCCCGCTTCAAGACCAAGGACCTTGTAGGCCTCCTCCTTAGTCATGGCGCCCGCACCTGGCGCAACACCCAGCCCTTCGTCACTGTGCGGCTGCGCGTCCTTGCGCCAGACGGGAAAACGGCCGTCAAGATACGTCTCTAGGAGCTGACGGCTCTCCGGATCGGGGCTGAGCTCGCCATAAAGCTGGCGCAGATCCGTCAGCCCCATCGCGCCAAGCATCTTCCCTTCATAGCGCCCGGCCAGAACAAGCCCCTCGAGCCTGCCGCTGTCATGGTCGAGGTCCATTTCGAGCGCGGCGGTGCGCACCGTCGAATGCTTGGAAGCGGCGGCCCGCGCCGGAGGCCGTCTCGTGCGAATCCAGCCGACCCAGGCGAGCGCCGCGAGCAGAAGCAGTCCGCCGATGAGGCTGCGGCCGAAGACCAGCATGGGCGCGCCGACCAGCCCCAGCAAAGCCGGCCCGAGCGATCGCAGACCGTCGGCCATCCTCGCCGCATCAGCACGCACAAAGAGCAACGCGGCGCCAAAAAGCACCACAAGGATTGCCGCCAATGCGAGGATCACACCCATCGGTTTGCGCCGCCATACGGATGACTGAGCATAGGAAATAGGATGGGACCTAGGTCCGGCGCTTGCAAGCCCCACGCTGCGCGAGCCGAAGGGCCAGCGCTTAGAGCAGGCCGAGTTCGGCGAGTTCGAGCCTCAGCTTCGGCGGCATCTCGGCGAGTGCCGCCCTGCCCTTGCCGAGATCGGCCGGCGCATCGGCGGGCTTGAGGTAACGCCAGCCCTGGAAGGCGCGCCGCGGCTGCCAGTCGGTGCGCACGACCTCGGGACCGAGCACCAGATGACAGCGGCCGATACCTTCAGCGTCGGTGAAGGGCCGGATCTCGGTGATCAGTTGCCGACACTGGACGCTGCCCTTGATCACCCAATAGAGCGAGCCGCCGTCCGTGATCTCGCTGCCGCGCGTCGGCACCATGCGGGTCGTGTGCCAGTGCTCGGCCGGCTCGCCGGCACGGCGCCGCTCGTCGAGGCGGAAGGCGATCCACTCTTCGAGATCCTCGACGCTGTCGCAGCCGACGCACAGTTTTAGAAGATTGAGTGACATGCCCCAAGATTTAGCCGCGAGGGTTGATGCGTCAACGCCTTGAGAGACTTCTCCACAGGGCCAGCCTGGAGTGTCCGTAAGACCTCAGCACTCCACCACGTTCACCGCCAGACCACCGAGGCTGGTTTCCTTGTACTTCTCGTTCATGTCAAGGCCGGTCTGGCGCATGGTCTCGATCGCGGCGTCGAGCGGCACGAAATGCGTGCCGTCGCCTTGATGGCCAAGGAAGCGGCCGTCACGGCCTTGACCGCGCCAAGGGCATTGCGCTCGATGCAGGGCACCTGCACCAGGCCGCCGACCGGATCGCAGGTCATGCCGAGATGATGCTCCAGCGCAATCTCGGCGGCGTTCTCGACCTGCTCCGGCGTGCCGCCCATCACGGCGCAAAGACCGGCGGCGGCCATGGCCGAAGCCGAACCCACCTCGCCCTGGCAGCCGACTTCGGCGCCCGAGATCGACGCGTTGGACTTGATGATGCCGCCGACGGCGGCGGCCGTCAGCAGGAAATCGCGGATGCTCGGCTGATCGGCTTCGGGATGGAAATGCAGCCAATAGCGCAGCACCGCCGGCAGCGTGCCGGCGGCGCCATTGGTCGGCGCCGTGACGACGCGGCCGCCGGCGGCGTTCTCCTCATTGACCGCCATGGCGTAGATCGACAGCCAGTCATTGGCGAGCAAGGGGTTGGGCCGGTTCTGCTGCCACTGTTCCTGTAATTTGTCGTGCAATTGCCGCGCACGGCGGCGCACCTTCAGTCCGCCCGGCATGATGCCGTCCTGCGACAGGCCGCGATCGATGCAACCTTTCATCGCGCCCCAGATCGCGTCGAGGCCTTCGTCGAGCTTCTCGCGCGACATATGCTTTTCCTCATTGGCGCGCTTCATCTCGGCGATCGAAAGCCCGCTCTTTGCCGCCATCGCCAGCATCTCGACGGCATTCTTGAAGGGATACGGCACTCGTCTGCCCTCGGTCGTCACCGAGCCCTTGGTCTTCATGCGCTGCAATTCTTCCTCGGAAACGACGAAGCCGCCGCCGATCGAATAATAGATGCGCTTGAGCAGCAGCCGGTCGGACACATCATAGGCATAGAAGGCCATGCCGTTGGCGTGGCCGGTCAGCGGCGTCTTGCGGTCGAGCACGAGGTCCTTGGCGGGATCGAAACCGTATATCGGGTGCCCCGGCGGCGAAATCCGCTTCTCGGCGCCAATGCGAGCGACGATGCCGTCGGCCTCGTCCGGATCGACCGTCTGCGGCGTCTGGCCGGCCAGGCCGAGGATGACGGCGCGATCCGAGCCGTGGCCGATGCCGGTATAGGCAAGCGAGCCATGCAGGCTGGCGCCGATGCGATCGACTTTGACGCCTGCCGGCCGCGGCCAGTCGCCGGCCAGGATCTCGTCGAGGAAGCGGCGCGCAGCCGTCATCGGCCCCATCGTGTGCGAGCTCGAAGGGCCGATGCCGATCTTGAACAGGTCGAAAACCGAAAGGAACACGGGCCGTTGTCTCCTGAGCGCCGGTCAGAAACTTACATATAGGAATTCCCTGGATGTTTCCGCTGTTTTGCAAGTCGCGGCGCGGCGGCTGCCGACCTTGTTTGCTCCGCCAGCGACATCATCCTGCCGAGGCCTCCTGCCCCGTCGAAGCGCCGGCGTCGCCTGTGTTATAAGAACGCATGGGCGACTCACTCCATCTCTCATTGGCAGATCTGGCGGCTTTGACCTTCTTCCTGGTCGTCTGGGTGCTGCACACGCTCGCCTCCGACGGCAAGCTGATCAGCCGCGTCTCGCTGACGACCGCCATGAATGCCCAGCGCGAGGCCTGGATGCGCAACATGGCCGAGCGCGAGATACGCATCGTCGATACCGCCATCATGGGCGGCCTGCAGCAAGGCACCGCCTTCTTTGCCTCGTCTTCCCTGATCGCGCTCGGCGGCTGCTTTGCTTTGCTCGGCGCCTCCGACCGCGTGCTCCAGGTTCTGGCCGACCTGCCGTTCGGCGAGGCTTCGTCGCGCGAAACCTTCCAGACCAAGGTATTCGGCCTGGTGCTGATCCTGGCTTTCGCGTTCTTCAAATTCGGCTGGGCCTACCGGCTGTTCAACTATTGCTCGATCCTGATCGGCGCGGTGCCGACCCCGCATGGCCCTGCTTCGCGCAATCCGGTCAGCGAAACGGCAGTCTGGCGGGCGACGCGCATGAACGTGCTCGCCGGCAAGCACTTCAACGCGGGGCTCCGCGCCGTCTTCTTCTCGATCGGCTATCTCGGCTGGTTCGTCGACCCGGTCGTCTTCGTGATGTCGACGCTGGTGCTTCTGGCGGTGCTGGTGCGCCGCCAGTTCTTCTCGGCGGCGCGGCAGGCGGTGCTCGGTCAGCCGCCCGGTCCGGGGAAGAACTGATCGATCCTGCCGGACAGCCTATAGGCGAAAAGCCCGATCCATTCGCGGACCGCGATGGTGGTGGCCTGTATGGAGTCCATCGGATTGTCGCGGTAGAAGCCGACGCCTTCCTTGCCCGAGGTGCGATAGTCGACCGGCCACGGAATGGTCGCAAAGCCCGCCTTGTCGAACAGCGCCTTGGCGCGCGGCATGTGGAAGGCCGAGGTGACCAGCAGCCACGTCTCGCCAGGCTTCGGCTCGACAAGCTTTCGCGAGAAGACCGCATTCTCGTAGGTGTTGCGCGATTTGTCCTCGAGGATCAGGCGATCGGCGGAGACGCCAAGCGCGCCAAGCAGGCGCGGCGCCGTGTCGGCGTCGCCCTCGCCGTCGAGGAAAAGCGAGCCATTGCCGCCGGACACGACGATCTTCGCCTGGGGGAAGCGCCTGGCGAGGATCGCCGTCTCCACCATGCGGTCGCCGCCGCTGTTCAGCTCATAACCGCCGCGCGCCAGGTTGATGGCGCCCTCGAAGCCGCCGCCAAGCACGATGATGCCATCGACCTTCTCGGGCAATGGCGGCTTCGGAAAGCGTTCTTCCAGCGGCTTGAGCATCATCGCGCCGACCGACGTCCAGGCCGAAAGAACCAGGATCGCGATGCCGACCACGCTGCCCGTCGCCGCCAGCCGACGGCGCCTGAACAGCGCCGCCGACAGTCCGGCCAGCAGCAGGAAGATCGCCAGATTGATCGGTTGGCCGAAGAACCAGAAGACTTTCGACAAGTAGTAGAACATCCCTCACCCTCTGCCAGATGAGGTATGAGCCTACCACCACTTTTCCGGCTGAAATTTGCCCGCCGCCTGCTCGATGACATTGGCCGTCTGGAACAGCGTTTCCTCGTCGAACGGGCGGCCGATGAGCTGCAGGCCAAGCGGCAGGCCCTTGCCGTCGAGGCCGGCCGGCACGGAAATGCCGGGAAGGCCGGCCATGTTCACCGTCACGGTGAAGATGTCGTTGAGATACATCTTGACCGGATCGGAGGCCATGTCCTCGTCGGCGATGCCGAAGGCGGCCGACGGGGTCGCGGGCGTCAGGATGACGTCGACGCCGGCGGCAAAGACGTTTTCGAAGTCGCGCTTGATCAGCGTGCGCACCTTCTGCGCCTGCAGATAGTAGGCGTCGTAATAGCCTGCCGACAGCACATAGGTGCCGATCATGATGCGCCGCTTGACCTCGCGGCCGAAGCCGGCCGCGCGGGTCTTCTCATACATGTCGATGATGTCCTTGCCGGGCACGCGCAGGCCGTAGCGCACGCCGTCATAGCGCGCTAGGTTCGACGAAGCCTCTGCAGGCGCCACGATGTAATAAGCCGGCAAGGCATATTTGGTGTGCGGCAATGAGATGTCGACGATCTCCGCACCAGCATCCTTCAGCCAGGCAATGCCCTTCTGCCAAAGCGCCTCGATGTCTTGCGGCATGCCGTCGACGCGGTATTCCTTCGGGATGCCGACCTTCATGCCCTTGATCGGCCTGCCGATCGCCGCTTCATAGTCCGGCACCGGGCGGTCGACCGACGTCGTGTCCTTCGGATCGACGGAAGCCATGGACTTCAGCAGAATCGCGGCGTCGCGCACGTCGCGCGCGATCGGCCCGGCCTGGTCGAGCGACGAGGCGAAAGCAACGATGCCCCAGCGCGAGCAGCGGCCATAGGTCGGCTTGATGCCGACCGTACCGGTGAAGGCGGCGGGCTGGCGGATCGAGCCGCCGGTGTCGGTCGCGGTGGCGCCGGCGCAGAGAAACGCGGCCACGGACGACGCCGAGCCGCCGGACGAACCGCCCGGCACCAGCTGGGCGTTGTCCAAAGTTCGCGCCGTCTTCGTGCCGCCTGCTGAAACAAAGCCGCCGTCGCCCTGATGCGTCGTCGGCATAACGACCGTATCGACACGCG
The DNA here is from genome assembly GCF_003997405.1 of Mesorhizobium sp. M2A.F.Ca.ET.042.01.1.1. NCBI lineage: Bacteria > Pseudomonadati > Pseudomonadota > Alphaproteobacteria > Hyphomicrobiales > Phyllobacteriaceae > Mesorhizobium > Mesorhizobium sp. M2A.F.Ca.ET.042.01.1.1. The sequence goes on along the minus strand of NZ_RZRX01000091.1, from coordinate 6,425 downwards.
AGCGGCGCCACGGGTTGATCACCGGGCCGTAATAGGAGGTCTCGTTCGACGAGCCCATGGCGAACTCGTCCATGTTGAGCTTGCCGAGCATGACGGCGCCGTCGGCCCAAAGATTGCTGGTCACGGTCGACTCGTAGCGCGGCTTGAAGCCGTCGAGCACATGGCTGCAAGCCTGGGTGTGGATGCCTTCAGTGGCGAACAGGTCCTTGATGCCGAGCGGGATACCCTCCAGCGCGCCGCCCTCGCCCTTGGCAAGCTTGGCATCCGAGTTCTTTGCCATGTCGCGCGCCTTGTCGGCGGTGACGGCCACATAGGCGTTGAGCACCGGATTGGCGCGCTCGATCGCCGCCAGATAGGCCTCGGTGATCTCGGCCGCGGTGATCTCCTTGCCGCGCAGCTGGGCGCGGGCCTGGGAAATGGTGAGATGTGTGAGATCGCTCATCAGGCAAGGCTCTTTTCGTAAAACACCGACCATTCGGAGTCGGGATAATCCAGCACCGGTCCGCAACGCGTGAATCCGGCGCGCTCATAGACGGTCCAGGCGGCGGGATGGCGATCGCCGGTTTCGAGCACCAGGCGCGTCAGCCCTTCCTGCCGGGCAAGCGCCTCGACCCGCCCGACGATCTCGGCGCCGATCTTCATGCCGCGATGCGAAGGCCGCGTATACATGCGCTTGACCTCGCCGGTCGCCTCGTCGTGGCGCTTCAGCGCGCCGCAACCGACGGCAAGGCCGTTGTCGCGCGCGATGAACACCGTCGTGTCCGACCCGGCCATCTGCTCGACCGTCAGATGATAGCAATGCTCGGCCGGCGTCAGCTCGAGCAGCGCGGCGTTGAGTTCGGCGACCAGCGCGCGCACCTCGTCCTGCAGAGGCGTCTCGACGGCGATCTCGACAGCCACGATCTACTCCACCACCTTCGGAACGAGGAAGAAATTCTCTTCCGTGGCCGGCGCGTTGGCGACGATGTCGGCGGGCTTGTTGCCGTCGGTGACGACATCCTGGCGCTTCTTCATCTCCATCGGCGTGACCGAGGTCATCGGCTCGACGCCGGAGACATCGACCTCGTTCAATTGCTCGACAAAGCCGAGGATGGCGTTCAATTCGCCGGTCATGCGCTCGGCATCCTCCTCGCTCACCGCGATACGGGCAAGGCGCGCGACGCGCTTCACGGTCTGAAGATCAACGGACATGTTCTTTTCGCCTCGGGAAAACCAGTGCGGGCTATAGCGGCGCGGCGTCTGCCGCGCAACATGCATGATGCCGGAGCGATTGCGGCCGTTGCCCCCAATGGTCGATGAGGCGACCTAGATCGTGATCGCCTTGCCGATCTCAGGCAGCGCCACGTTGACGCCCGAGCCTTCCATGCCGGCGACGAATTTGTCGGCGGTCTGGTCGAGCATCGAGAAAGTCCTGAAATGGCAGGGAACAACAGTATCGAAGCCGAAGAACCGACGGCAGGCAAGGGCCGCCACCGCGCCGCCCATGGTGAAGCGGTCGCCGATCGGCACGATGCCGACCTTTGGCTCGTGCAGCTCGTTGATCAGCCCCATGTCGGAGAAGATGTCGGTGTCGCCCATGTGGTAGAGCGTCTTGTCTTCGGGAAAATGCAGGACGAGCCCACCCGGATTGCCGAGATAGGTGTTGGTGCCGCCTTCGCCGCCGAAAGAGGACGAATGCAGCGCCTGGACGAACGTTGTGGTGAACGGCCCGCAATCGACGGTGCCGCCGATATTGCCCGGATTGATCTTGTCGCCGCTGACGCCCTGGCCGACGAGGTACATGCAGATCTCGAAATTGGCGACCAGCATGGCGCCGCTTTTCTTCAGCACCTCGACCGCGCCGCTGACATGGTCGTTATGGCCGTGGGTCAGGAGAACGTGAGTCACACCTTCCGCCGGCCCTTCCCAGCCGCCCGTCCAGGACGGATTGCCGACCAGATAGGGGTCGATGAGAATGGTGGCGTCCTTGGTCTCGACGCGGAATGCCGAATGCCCGTACCAGGTCAGTTTCATGAATGCTTTCCTCGATTTTCCCGTTGCCAAAGGATAGAACGCTGGCGGCAAATTTAAAGTGGCGCGCTACTCCTAAACGTCAAAAGGATGTGACGCCCGGATGTCAGGGGAAGCCGTTGGGCATTATTTCAATCGAGGACCTGCCGGAGCGGCTTGCCGACGGCAAGACGCTCGCTGGGCTCGATCTCGGCGACAAGACGATCGGCGTCGCGGTCTCCGACCGCGGATTGTCCTTCGCCCATCCGCGCCCGGTCATACTGCGCAAGAAATTTTCGCTCGATGCCGCCCAGCTGCTCGCTCAACTGGAGCAGGACAATGTCGGCGCCATCGTGCTTGGTTTGCCAGTCAACATGGACGGCTCGGAAGGGCCCCGCGCGCAAAAATCGCGCGCCTTTGTCCGCAACATGGCGCCGCTTTCCGACCTGCCCTTCGTGCTGTGGGACGAGCGGCTATCGACGGTCGCTGCCGAGCGGACGCTGATCGAGATGGATTTCTCGCGCAAGAAGCGCGCCGGCAAGATCGATTCGGCGGCTGCCGCCTTTATTCTCCAGGGAGCGTTGGACCGACTTCAGTTGCTTGGCCGAGCCGATCGGGGCTGATGTCGCCCTGCCGGCGCTGCCTTATCCATTCGGCGATGTTGCGCCGGCGGCGGAAGGCCCACAGCCCCATGAGCAGGAAGAAGTCGAAAACGCAGGTCCGCGCCACCATTCCCGGTATGATGGCCGGGTCGACGCCGAGCATCTGGCCATAGAGCTGGAAGGCGAAATCGTGCACCTGTCGGCTCAGTATCGCGTAGCCGAAATTCATGTCGTTGGCCGACAGGAAGAACCATCCCCAGAAGATGGCCATCGGAGCAGCCCAGAGTGTGAATATCGTCCGCATCAGCGCCTGCCTCCGGGCTTGTTTTCCGGACGGCCGGATATGCGGGAAAGCAAGGAGCTGTGCGCGGCCCCCATCGCCATGCGCGAGGCGGCGCGAACATCGCCCTGGGGCAAATTCATTGCGGCGGCAAGGGCGGAGCGGCGCTCGGCCGTCACCGCAACATAGGAGGCAAGCAGTGCCGTCATCTGAATGCCGACAATCACGAACAGGCCGTCGATGCCTTGCGCCACGCCGCCGATGAGGATCAGCGAAAGCAGCGACGATGCGAAGATGAAAGCGACCCGCGCAACACTTTCGCCTGCGTCCGGCCTTGCCGGGCCGTTGAGCAGCGTTTCGACAAAGGCCCAGCAGAACAGCACCGCGACGGTCAGGAGCGCGACCGAAAGCGGCGCGACCACGGCGACATTTTCAAGCTGCGGAAACCGGCCGCCCTGGATCGAGAGGCCGAGCATGCCAAGCGCCGCTGCTATGCCCCGGCTGCCGTCCATGCAGACATAGGCAAGCAGGGCGAAGACCACCGCCCAATGCAAGGCCAGAACTGAGCTCAAGACGTGCCGCATACGGATCCTGCTTCGCGGAGCCCGGGCCATGGTTAACCCTTCCCTACTCCAGCAAGCGGAGATTGGGCTTTGCGAAGGTCCGCCGCAATGGAAACCATTTGTTAAGGTTAACGGCTATCCACAGGCCGGCAATCGGCCTGAGAGCATGATGCCGAACGTGCGAAGCGGTTTTTGCGCGGGATCAGGTCACCGGCGGATAGAGCGTGTCGATGATCATGCGCGCATCGTGGCGCGAATCGAGCATGCCGTAGGTGGTGCGCCACTGGCCGCCGAGCCGGGTTTCGACGAAAGCGTCGGCGATCCGCCCTGCTCCCAGCCTGCGAAGCTCCGCCGCGGCGGCCGAAAGCGCGAGTTGTTCGGTGAGCAGCCGCGCCGAGCCCTGGTCGGTCGCGGCGACCTGCATGGCCGCCTTCAGCACGCCGATCGTGCCGCGGCCGCCGGTGCCGAGATCGCGGTCGATGCCGGCGAGCACCTCCTCGAACAGACCCGGCGCGCGGCCAAGCACGCGCAGCACGTCGAGCGCCATGACATTGCCCGATCCTTCCCAGATCGCGTTGACCGGCGCCTCGCGATAGTAGCGGGCCAGCGGCGCTTCCTCGACATACCCATTGCCGCCAAGGCACTCCATCGCCTCGTAGAGCAGCGCCGGCGCGATCTTGCAGACCCAGTATTTGACGACCGGCGTCATGGCGCGGGCAAAGGCCGCCTCGCCGCGATCGCTTGCCGCCTCGTCGAAGGAGCGCGCCAGCCGGAACGACAGCGCCGTGGCCGCGGCGACGTCGAGAGCCATATCGGCCAGAACCCGCTGCATCAGCGGCTGGTCGATCAGGCTCGAGCCAAACACCTGGCGATGGCGCGTGTGGTGCACGGCCTCGGCAAGGCCCGCCCGCATCAGCGCCGACGAAGCGATCGCGCAGTCCAGCCTTGTCAGCGTCACCATGTCCATGATTGTCTTCACGCCGGCGCCCGGATCGCCGACCATCTCGCCGATGGCATTGACGAACTCCACCTCCGACGAGGCGTTCGAGCGGTTGCCGAGCTTGTCCTTCAGCCGCTGGAAGCGGAAGCCATTGCCGGAGCCGTCGCCCAGGATGCGCGGCACGAGGAAGCAGGACAGCCCCTCCGGCGCCTGACCGAGCACAAGGAAAGCGTCCGACATCGGCGCCGACATGAACCATTTATGGCCGGTGAGCCGGTAAAAGCCGCTGCCGGTGCGCTCCGCCCTGGTGGTGTTGGCGCGGACATCCGTGCCGCCCTGCTTCTCGGTCATGCCCATGCCGAGCGTCAGCCCGATCTTCTGCACCGGCGGCTTCTGCGTCTGGTCGTATTTGCGCGTCGTCACGCGCGGTGCCCATTCGCGGAAAAGTTTTGGGCTTGCCATCAGCGCCGCCAGTGACGCGCTGGTCATGGTTATGGGGCACAGATGCCCCGTCTCGAGCTCGGCGGTCAGATAGAAGCGCGCCGCCCTCACCTGATGGCGGCGGCCGACCTCGGCATCGCCGTTTTCCCACACGGAAGAATGCAGGCCGCCGGCAACCGAGCGGCGCATCAAGGCGTGATAAGCCGGATGGTATTCGACAAGGTCTAGGCGCCGGCCCTGGCGGTCATGCGTGCGCAATTTCGGCGTGTCGGTGTTGGCGAGGCGGGCAAGCTCCTGCGCCTCCTGCGTCATCACGAACCGGCCAAGCCCGTCGAGATCCTTGCGCACGGGATCCGAAAAACGTTCGGCAAGCTGGATGAGCAACGGATCGCCCCGCCATGCATTGCCGCCCGTCAACGGCGGCGGCTGGTTGATCACCTCGTCGGTCACGCGTCTTCCTTACATCCCCAGGCCGCGATCACGAATCCGAGGCCATCCGGCCTTATAGCCCAAGCGTTGCGGCACGCGCGACGAAAATACCGGGGAGAACGCCCGCAATCCAAAGCTGGCGCTTGCGGCGGGCCGGACCGCACCCTATAGCAGCGCCTTGAGATGACCGACGCTTCGTCCCTGCCGCTCTTTCCCCACCGCCATCTTCTGGGCATCCGCGATCTTTCCCCCGCCGACATAGAGCTGTTGCTCGATCGGGCGGACCAAGCCGTGGCGATCTCGCGGCAATCGGAAAAGAAGACCTCGACGCTGCGCGGCCGCACCCAGATCAACCTGTTCTACGAGGCCTCGACCCGCACGCAGTCGTCCTTCGAGCTCGCCGGCAAGCGTCTCGGCGCCGACGTCATGAACATGTCGGTGGCGAGCTCCTCGGTGAAGAAGGGCGAGACGCTGATCGATACGGCGATGACGCTCAACGCGATGCGGCCGGATATCCTGATCATCCGCCACCAGTCGGCAGGCGCCGCGGCCCTGCTCGCCCAGAAAGTCGGCTGCTCGGTGGTCAATGCCGGCGACGGCGCGCATGAGCATCCAACCCAGGCGCTGCTCGATGCGCTGACCATCCGCCGCGCCAAGGGCCCGCTGTCGAAGCTGATCGTGGCGATCTGCGGCGACATCCTGCATTCGCGCGTCGCCCGCTCCAACATCATGCTGCTGAACGCGCTTGGCGCGCAGGTGCGCGTCGTGGCGCCCTCGACGCTGCTGCCCTCCGGCATTGATCGGATGGGAGTGATCGTCGCGCGCTCGATGGCCGAGGGGCTGAAGGATGCCGACGTCGTGATGATGCTGCGCCTGCAGCGCGAGCGCATGGAAGGTGCCTTCGTGCCGTCTATCCGCGAATATTTCCGCTATTTCGGCCTCGATGCCGAAAAGCTGAAAGCCGCCAAGGACGATGCGCTGGTGATGCATCCCGGTCCGATGAACCGTGGCGTCGAGATCGCCTCCGAAATCGCCGACGGACCGCAAAGCGTCATCCAGGAACAGGTGGAGATGGGGGTCGCCGTGCGCATGGCGGTCATGGAGGCGCTGCTCGACCCGCGTCGGAATTATGAGGGCCGCAACCATGAGGGGCGCGGCGCATGAGCGTGACCGTCTTCAGC
>NZ_RZRX01000090.1:0-22922 GCF_003997405.1 Mesorhizobium sp. M2A.F.Ca.ET.042.01.1.1 | reverse complement strand
AACAGTCACCAGCCCGCGCGCCGATCCGGACGCGCCGCCGCCGGCGGTCGTCTACGACCTCAACACGCTTCCTGAACCGGTCAAGCGCATGCATGGGCTGATCATCGAGGCCTGCCGTACCGGCGACATCGAGAAGCTGCGGCCGCTGATCGGCAAGGGCGATTCCATGACGCAATTGTCGCTGGGCGATATCGACGGCGACCCGATCACCTTCCTCAAGGGACTATCGGGCGACGGCGACGGCCAGGAGATCCTCGCCATCCTGGAAGAGGTGCTTTCGGCCGGCTATGTGCATGTCGACACCGGCACTCCGCAGGAACTCTATGTCTGGCCGTATTTCTTCGCGCTGCCGCTCGACAAGCTCGATGCCAGACAGCGCGTCGAATTGTTCAAGCTGGTCACGGCCAGCGACTATGACGACATGAAGCAGTTCGGCGCCTACATCTTCTACCGCGTCGGCATCACGCCGACAGGGCAGTGGCTGTTTTTCGTCGCCGGGGATTAAGGCTTCCCAGGTATGGCAATGGCGGGGCAACGAAACGACGTCCCGTCAAGCCTATCGGTTAGGACTGTCGCGACCGCTTAGGCAGTGGTCAGAAGGATGCCGCGGCCGAATTCGTCAGCCAACTTCATGATAAGCAGCTTCTCACGTGCCGTAAGGCGCTTTTGATCGACAAAGCGCCAGTTGCGCTCGTAAAGCGCAAAGGCCTCTTTGGCCGGGATCGGGCGCGCGACATCGCGGTTCCAGGCAAGTGCCTGGAGCTCGGAAAACTCTGCAGGAATGATCGGCGCGATGTTCTCGCTCATAGCGCCTACAAGATAATGCAGAGCGCTTAACAAATCCAACTTTTGGCAGGGTTAAGCCGGCAGCGCCTCGGAAAATTCCACCGCCTTGCCCTGGCCGGGTGTCGCGATCTCACCTTCCCACATGACGCGATTGCCGCGCACGATGGTGCCGACCGGCCAGCCTGTCACCTGCTTGCCGTCATAGGGTGTCCAGCCGGCCTTGGAGCCGGCCTGGGCGTTGGTGATGGTCTCGCGCCGCTTCATATCGACGATGGTGAAATCGGCATCGTAGCCGGCGGCGATGCGGCCCTTTCTGGCCATGCCGAAGATGCGCTGCGGGCCGTGGCTAGAAAGATCGACGAAGCGCTGCAAGGTGAGCCGGCCGGCGTTCACATGGTCCAACATGATCGGCACCAGCGTCTGCACGCCGGTCATACCGGACGGCGAGGCCGGATAGGTCTTTGCCTTCTCGGCCAGCGTATGCGGAGCATGGTCTGATCCCAGTACATCGACGATGCCTTGATGAATGCCGTGCCAGACGCCGTCGCGGTGGCGAGCCGCGCGCACCGGCGGGTTCATCTGGATCAGCGTGCCAAGCCTGGCATAGTCGTCCGCCGTCAGCGTCAGATGATGCGGCGTCGCTTCGCAGGTCGCGACGTCCTTGTGCTGTTCGAGGAAGACGATTTCTTCCGCGGTTGAGATGTGCAGCACATGGATGCGCGCGCGCGTCTGCCTGGCGATGCGCACCAGGCGCTCGGTGCAGCGCAGTGCTGCGATCTCGTCGCGCCAGACGGGATGCGACGACGGATCGCCCTCGACGCGCTCGCCGAGCCGCTCGCGCAGACGAAATTCGTCCTCGGAGTGGAAGGCGGAGCGGCGGCGGGTGTTGCGCAGGATCGAGGCGACGCCTTCATCGTCCTCGACCAGAAGGTCGCCGGTGGACGAGCCCATGAACACTTTGATGCCGGCCGCTCCCGGCAATCGTTCCAGTTCGCCGACATCGCGAGCATTGTCGCGCGTGCCGCCGACCCAGAAGGCGAAGTCGCAATGCATGCGGCCGGTGGCGCGGCGTACTTTGTCGGCAAGTGCGGCCTCGCTGGTGGTCAAAGGATTGGTGTTGGGCATTTCGAAGACGGCGGTGACGCCGCCCAGCACCGCCGCGCGGGAGCCGGTCTCCAGATCTTCCTTGTGCTCCAGCCCCGGCTCGCGGAAATGCACCTGGCTGTCGACGACGCCCGGCAAGATGTGCAGGCCGGTGCAGTCGATGGTCTCGCCGGCCGAGGCCTGGCCGAGATCGCCGATCCGCGCGATGCGTCCGCCCTTCACGCCGATGTCGCGGCGGCCCTCGCCATCATGGTTCACTACCGTGCCGCCTGTCAGGATGAGGTCGAAGGTGGTTGCCATGGGCAGGTCCAATCTCTTGCGGGGGGAGTGTGGCCGGCTTACGTAATGGCCGAACGTTTTGCAAGATCAGGCCGACTTTCCCTCATGCCCTTTACCCAGCTCAACGACCGCGCGCTCATTTCCGTGTCAGGCCCCGACGCCGAGCATTTCCTGCAGAACATCCTCACCACCGATCTCGATGCCCTGAAGCCCGGCGAGGCCAAACCCGGCGCGCTGCTTTCGCCGCAGGGCAAAATCCTGTTCGATTTCCTGATCTCGCGCGCCGGCGACAACGGTTTTCGGCTCGAATGCCGGGCCGACACCGCCGACGATTTCGTGCGCCGGCTGATGCTTTATCGGCTAAGGGCAAAGGCTGAGATTGCCAAGCAGGATCAGGTGGTTGTCACGGTCGCGTGGGGTGATGATTCAACCCCCTCGTCTTCCGATTCAACGGCGCTTGCCGACACGCGTTTTCGCGACGTGGCGGTGAGGCGTATTTATGGCGGCGGGGCAAAGGACGGTGGCGATCCTGATGGCTGGAAAGCCGTCCGGATCGCCAACGGCGTCGCCGAAAGCGGCGCCGACTACCAGCTCGGCGACGCCTTCCCGCATGACGTGCTGCTCGACGAAACCGGCGGCGTCGGCTTCAAGAAGGGCTGCTATATAGGCCAGGAAGTGGTTTCGCGCATGCAGCATCGCGGCACCGCGCGGCGACGCGTGCTGATCGTGTCGGCCGACGGCCCCCTGCCCGCTTCGGGAACCGAGCTTGCCGTCGCCGGCCGGCCGGTGGGCGCGCTCGGCTCGGTTAGCGGCAGGACCGGACTTGCCATTGCCCGCATCGACCGGGTCAAGGCGGCGCTCGATGCCGGCGAGGCGATCCTAGCGGGCGAGGTTCCGGTGACGCTCACGATTCCCGCCTGGGCGAAGTTCAGCTTCCCTGAAGGCGCGGCCAGCGCGGAGGAGGCCTGATGGCGGCCGACCGGGCCGGCGCGCCGCCGCGCGCGTGGCAACGCATGCTGTCGGGCCGGCGGCTCGACCTGCTCGATCCCTCGCCGCTCGACATCGAGATCGCCGACATCGCGCATGGGCTCGCCCGCGTCGCCCGCTGGAACGGCCAGACCAGCGGCGACCATGCCTTCTCCGTCGCGCAGCATTCGCTGCTGGTCGAGGCGCTCTATGGCGAGTTGGCACCGCAGGCCACGGCGGAGGCGCGGCTCGCCGCGCTGCTGCACGATGCGCCGGAATATGTCATCGGCGACATGATCTCGCCGTTCAAATCGGTGATGGGCGGCTCCTACAAGGATTGCGAGCTGCGCCTGCAGCGCGCCATCCATCTGCGTTTCTCGCTGCCGGCGGAGCTCGCCGCCTCCTTGCGCAAGGACATCAAGCGCGCCGACCAGATCGCCGCCTATTTCGAGGCGACGCTGCTGGCCGGCTTCTCGACGGCGGAAGCGACCGAGTATTTCGGCCGGCCGCGCGGCTTCTCCGCCCACCGCTTCGACTTCACGCCAAAATCCGTCACCTGGGCGCAAACGGCTTTCCTCAAGCGTTTCAAGACACTGGAAGCCAAGCGCCAGTCCTCGCTTGCCACCAATTCAGTCATCTAAAAGAACGCTAAATTAACCGGCTACCAGGACAGTATTGCGTTCGGTCACGGTCCGAAGGCGTGCTCATGCCTGGCGTTCATGTCAAGACGGCTTCCACCGCCGGCAAGCGAAGAACGGCCGCTATCGGTCCGGCACGGCGGATTGCGGAAGAATTACGGGCCCAGAACGAGCGCTTCGCGGCGGCGGTCGAGAACATGTCGCATGGGCTATGCATGTTCGACGCCGACGAGCGGATGATCATCTGCAACCGCAACTACATCGACATCTTCCGCCTGGACGCCAAAGTGGTTAAGCCCGGCATTCGTTTCTTCGACATCCTGCAGCACAGCGTCGATGTCGGCGTCGCCTCGCAAAGCGCCGCAGAACTCCATGCCATCCGCAAGCCCTATATCGACGGCGCCAGGCCTTCGACCTACGAGGAAGTCCTCTCCGACGGTCGCATCATCGTCATTTCCCATCGGCCCATCGCCGTCGGCGGCTGGGTTTCGATCTATGAGGACGTGACCGAGCAGCGGCGCGCCGAGGCGGAACTGAAGGAGCAGCACCGCCGGTTCGACGCAGCTTTGGCCAACATGTCGCAAGGCCTCTTGATGTACAGCGCCGAGGGCCGCCTGATCGTCCGCAACCAGCGCTTCCTGGACCTTTGCAACGCGAAGGCTGCCGATTTCACGCTCGGTATGACGCACCGTCAGATGCTGGAGAAACTCGTGGCTCTCGGCATCTTCGTGCCTGTTGAAGTCGACATCGAGGTGGAAAAGGCGAAGGCGGCCCTGGACGCGGGCCAGCCGCGCTCGAGCTATCGCGAACTGGTCGACGGCCGAACGCTCTTCGTCCTGCGGCGGCCGCTCGCCGGCGGCGGCTGGGTGGCGACCTTCGAGGACGTGACCGAGCGGCGCCGCGTCGAGGAGCGCATGACGCATCTTGCGCATCACGACACGCTGACAAACCTGCCCAACCGCTCGATGTTTCGCGAGAAGCTGGACCAGGCGCTTGGCGAGGCCAAGGCCAAGCCGCTGGCGATCCTCTCGCTCGACCTCGACCGCTTCAAGGCCGTCAACGACACATTCGGCCACCCGGCCGGGGACTGGCTGTTGAAATGCGTCGCCAAGCGGCTGCAGCATGCCGTGCGCGGCAGCAAGGACGTGGTCGCCCGCTTCGGCGGCGACGAGTTCGCCATCATCCAGTCCGGCATCAAGAGCGCCGCCGACGCCGAAAAGCTTGCCAAGCGCATCGTCGAGATCGTCGGCAAGCCCTATCGCGACAAGGGACGCGAAATGCATGTGGGCGTGAGCCTGGGCATCGCGCTCTATCCCGGTGACGGGCACGATGCCGACACGCTGCTCACCAATGCCGACATGGCGCTCTACCGGGGCAAGAGCGAAGGTCGCAATGTCTATCGTTTCTTCGAGCCGGGCATGGATGCCCTGATGCGGGAGCGCCGCGCGCTTGAAGCCGATCTCGAAGCAGCCCTTTCCAAGCGCGAGTTCGAGCTCGATTTCCAGCCGATCCTCAACATCGGCTCCGGCGAAATTGTCGGCGCGGAAGCCCTGATGCGCTGGCGCTCGCCATCGCGCGGCCTGGTGTCGCCGGAAAACTTCATCGCCGCCGCCGAGGAGACCGGACTGATCGTGCAGCTCGGCGACTGGGCGCTTCGCAAGGCTTGCAGCGTGGCCGCCCATTGGCCGCCGGAGATGCGCATGGCCGTCAACGTCTCGGCCGCGCAGATCAAGAGCGGCGGCTTCGCCCGCAGCGTGATCTCGGCGCTCGCCTTTTCGGGCCTGCCGGCCAACCGCCTGGAGCTCGAAATCACCGAAACGGTAATGATGGACGAAAGCGACTCGGTGCTGAGGACGCTCAGCCAGTTGCGCGGTCTCGGCGTGCGCATCGCGCTCGACGATTTCGGCACCGGCTATTCCTCGCTCGGCTACCTCCGGCGCTTCCCCGTCGACAAGATCAAGATCGACCGCTCCTTCATCCGAGACCTCGACAGACGCGACACGGCGGCGATCGTGCGCACCGTGATCGGTCTCGGCGCCGAACTCGGCGTCACCGTCACCGCCGAAGGCGTCGAGACCGAAGCGCAGCTCGACATGCTGCGCAAGGCGGGCTGCGGCGAGGCGCAAGGCTATCTGATCGGCGTGCCGGCCAAAGCGGCCGACATGAGCCGGCTGCTGCGTTCGCAGGCGCTGCTGCGCCAGTCAGGCTGATATGCGCTGTCTCTCTGACGCGTCCGTCGCCTAGCGTAGCGCCCCGATATATTTCTCGTGGAAGCTCACATAGCCAGGCTCGATCACCTTGAGATGGCCCTCGATCAGCCGGTGGAATTCAGGCAACTGGTGGAACGGCACGCCGGGATAGGCGTGGTGCTCGGCATGATAAGGCATGTTCCAGGCGAGCTTGCGCACGACCCAGTTGGTCAGCGTCGTGCGGGTGTTTTCCAGCATGTTGGCGACGAAGGGACAGCGGCCGTGCTCGGCCAACAGATAGAGCCTCAGGAACGGCTGGCCGAGCAGCGCGGGCACGATCCAGACAGTGAGCAGCACCGACGCCTTGAACCACACCGCGAGCGCCAGCAGAACGAGATAGAAGGCGATCATCGCCCGCGCCTCGGCCTTCACCTTCGGCAGCCCCTTCGGCGGCACGTAGCTGTCCCCGCAGCGCCCCATCGCATTGGTGTAGAGCGTCTTGAAGTGGCCCCACCACACGGGCAGCCCTGAGACGTGGACGATGTATTGCCGCATCGTCTCGGGCTTCGGGAAGGCCAGCTCCGGATCGTTTTCCGGATCCTGAGTGAAGCGGTGATGGGCGAAATGGAAGTAGCGGAACCAGTCGGCCGGCAGCGCGATCGCCAGGCTGCAGAAGCGCGCGACCACATCGTTCAGCCATCGCGTTTCGAATGCCGTCCGGTGCACGGTTTCATGCAGCAGGGTGAACAGGAAGACGATCAGGATGCCCTGCGGCAGCATCAGGACCGGCCAGTACGGCACTCTTGCCCCGATCAGCGCGCCAAGGACGGTGATCGCCCCGAGATGGAGCGCGAACTGGACAAGGCCCGGCCCATCCGATTTGCCGGTCAGCCGCCCGCGCTCCTCATTCGTCAGCGAGGCGATCAGCTGGCGATGGTCGATGGTTTCGTGATGATCGATTGCGTTCATGAGTCACGATACTCCAGAAAGAAACCTTTCGAAAAACGAGGATTTCTGCGAAATAGATAAGGCGAACTTATCTATTGGATTGTCATGGTCGCCCTTCCCTCCTTGCGCGGACTTCAGGCCTTCGAAGCGGCGGCGCGGACGGGAAGCTTCGCAGCCGCCGCCGAAGAACTGTCGATCTCGGCCGCGGCCGTCAGCCAGCTTATCCGCACCGTCGAGGAGCAGATGGGACGACAACTGTTCCACCGGGTCAACCGGCGGGCCGTGCTGACCGAGGCCGGGGTGGAGATGCTGCCCAGGCTCAGCATGGCCTTCCGGGAGATCGGCAGCGTCGCGCGCGATGTCGGCGGCGGCGCGTTCCGGCCGAGGCTCGTGATCTCGGTGCCGCCTTCCATGGCGATGGGCTGGCTTTCGGAACGGCTCGCCGGCTTCGTCGCATCCCATGGCGCTGCCGATATATCGCTCAGGGGCGACGACGATCCTGTGCCCTTCGATCATGAATTGATCGACATCCGCCTCTCCTACGGTCCGCACTATCGGGAGCATCCGACCGAGGAGATCGTCAGGGATGCAGTCTATCCTGTCTGCGCGCCGACGCTGGCCCGAGCGACCGTATCGGACGACCTTGCGGGCCTGCCGCTAATCCACACGGACTGGGGACCGACCGGAGCGTCCTTTCCGTCCTGGCGCAACTGGTTCGCGGCGGCGGGAAGCGAGCCGGGCCGCGCGGCGCAGCGCGGTCTCTCCGCGAATTCGTCGCGGGCAGCGCTCGATCTCGCCATTTCAGGCCTGGGCGTGGCGCTGGCGCAAGGCATCTATTGCGCCCAGGCGCTGGAGGATGGCAAGCTGGTGCGGGCCGCCGCGCAATCCCTGGAACTGCGCCAGTCCTATTGCCTCACGATCCCCGAACGCAGCGCAAGACGCGATATCGTGGGCGCGTTCCGGGAATGGCTGGTCGGGGAATGCGTGCGCGCGGTCAACTCGCCAGCGCTCGGCGCCCAGTCCTCCGAGACGTAGTTCAGGGAATTCGGGCAACGGAGCACCAATCCTTCGCGCCCGCCTCGCTTTTCAGTCAAACGAAGCAGCAGGAGATCTTTGATGTCGCTCGAACTCATCAATCCGGCAGATCTGCCGGTTCCGGGGATGTACACCCAGGTTGTCATCGCGACGGGATCCAAGCTGGTGTTCATCTCAGGTCAGCAGCCCGAAGACACAAACGGCAAGCTCGTCGGGCACGGTGATTTTGCGGCGCAGGCGCGCCTGTCATTCGCCAATCTCGGCCGAGCGCTGAGCGCGGCGGGCGCCCGGCCCGACCAGGTCTGCAAGATCACGATCTACATCGTCGACTACGACCGCGACGAACACGTTCCGATCATCGAGGCCGCGCAGATTTCGCTGTTTGGAGATCACAAGCCGGCGAATGTGATCGTCGGCGTGGCGATCATGTCACCAGGCTACCTGATAGAGGTCGACGCGATAGCCGTCATTTGACGGGGAAACGGCACTCTGCGCGCCCCGAAGCCTTTCAGAGATGCGCAGCCAATGCCGCGACCATGTCCTTGCTCGTCGCCACTGGAATGATCTCGAACTCGACCAGGTCGTTCCACTCGATGGCCCAGCGCTGCAGCACCGTCGCGTCATCGGCTTCAACCAGCATGAAGCAGCGGCTCATGTCACCCGCGATCCAGCTGTGATGCACTACGAGCTCGTCGGGCTTCAGCCGGCCCTTGTCGCGGAAGCGGCGGTAGATTTCCTTGCGGTCCGAGCCGTGAAAATCTTCGATCACGAAGAACAGCATGCTTTTCCCTCGGTTGATGACTAGGAATTGAAGAATTGGGGAACTGAGGAACTGAGGAACTGAGGAACTGAGGAACTGAGGAACTGAGGAACTGAGAGGATAGGAAACGAGGAGCTGATAATGCAAGGACGGATGGCCCGCGAGACACCCCATTCTTCGTTCTTCAGTTCTTCAGTTCTTCAGTTCTTCAGTTCTTCAGTTCCTCAGTTCTTCAATTCCCCTTCCCCCGCCCCTACTTCTCCGGCCGCTCCAGGCGTTCCAGGAACCACTGCGTCAGCCGCACCCAGAGCTCGTCCTTCTCGCCGGAATCCTCCCAGCCGTGATCGAGATTGGGATTGTCGTTGACCTCGATGACGAAGACCCCGTCCTTGGTCTCCTTGAGGTCGACGCCGTAGAGGCCGTCGCCGATGCATTTTGCCGCCCGCACAGCCGTCTCGACGACATGCGGCGGCGTCTGCTTCAGCGTAAAGGTCTTGATGCCGCCCTGGTCGGGCTTGCCGCTGGCCTTGTGGTTGACGATCTGCCAGTGCTTCTTCGCCATCAGGTAATGCACGGCAAACAGCGGTTGGCCGCCGAGCACGCCGACGCGCCAGTCATATTCGGTCGGGATGAATTTCTGCGCGATCAGGAGATCGGAATCTTCCAGCCATTCGGTCGCGAGCTTGGTCAGCTCCGCCATGTTCTCGCATTTCTTGACGCCGCGCGAGAAAGACGAATCCGGAATCTTCAGCACCAGCGGGAAGCCAAGCGTCTGCGCCGCCACTGCGAAGTCGGAGGTGCCGGCGATCATCACGGTCGGCGGCACCGGCACCTTGTTGTAGGTCATCAGCTCGTTGAGATAGACCTTGTTGGTGCAGCGGATCATCGACAGCGGGTCGTCGATCACCGGCATGCCTTCCTGCTGGGCGCGGCGCGCGAAGCGGTAGGTGTGGTTGGAGATCGAGGTGGTCTCGCGGATGAACAGCGCGTCGTAATTGGCAAGCTTGGCGAGATCCTTCCTGGTGATCGGCTCGACCTCGACGCCCATCTTCTCGGCGATCCTCGCCCAGTAGCGCAGCGAGGAAATCTCCGACGGCGGCAATTCCTCATGCGGATCGACCAGCGTCGCGAAGGTATAGCGCGCCGGCGTGCGGCCCTTGGTGTCGCGCCATTCGCGGTTGGTGTAGGTCTCCAGGCACTGCAGGAAGAGCTCTTCCTCGTCCTCGGTCATGCGGGCGAGCGGCAGGAAGCCGATCTTGCGGATCGAGGCCCATTCGGCGCTGTCCTTGATGTGCACCTCGAGCGCCGGCGCGCGGAACCAGTCGAACAACAGCTTGGCGAAACGGTCCCACACTTTCGACGGGCCGATGCCGAAGAAGATCGCGACCTTGGCCGGAAAAATCCCGCCGAGGTCCTTGCGGCATTTGTTCAAGGCCAGCTCGAGCTCCGGCAGGGCGTGCTCGTAAAGCTTGCGCTCGGACAGGTCGATCATGGTCTCGACGGTCGGGATCACCCTGTGGCCGCGCGAGCCTGCGAGCAGCGAAGCATAATAGCCGCGGCTCTGATAGCCGTAATTGTTCGACAGGTTGATAACTTTCGGCCGCTGGCCGCGGAACAGCGCCGGATGCGCGAGATAGTCGCGGTTGGTGATGATCTTGTGGGGTGTGGCCACCTGATCGAGATCGTTCTGCCTGCCTGTGAGGATTACCCAGGTCATTGTTCAGCGTTTTCCCAGAGTGATGGCGGCGCGCAAGCCGTCGCGGCCGAACTGCGCCATGTTCATGAAGATGTCGTAGGGCACTGGAATGTTCGCGGCATCGAGTATGGTTTCCTGCCTTTCATCCTCGACCCAGGGGTCGTGGATCAGGATATGGTCGCCATCGTCGCCGATGGCCAGCACCCAATGCGGCACCTTCTTGCCAAACATAAGGAAGCCGCTGACCAGCACCAGCACCAGCTTGCCCTCGGCGAGGGCTTGGCGGATATCGCCGATGCCGAACGGACGGTAGTTGACGGGGATGCCGTAGAGTTCGGCGCGGCGGCGGAAATCGACCTGGGCGAGCTCCATCACGCGGCGCTTGTCCTCGCTCCTCACCGACTGCAGGAACAGCGCGCCGTAGAAGGAGACGAATATCTCGGCGGCGAGCCCGCTCTCATAGCCGGCGACCGCCAGGCCGAAAGGCTCGCAGCCGCCCGGACCCGACATCATGAAGACCGTGGTCGCCTCGCGCCACAGGCGGATTTCCATGACCGGATCGGGCACGAAGCCGCGGTCGAAATTCGCCATCGCCATCATCAGGCAGCAAGGGCCGCAGGTGAACTCGCAGGTCTGCTGGTAGAACGGCACCTTGGTTGCGGTTGGCGTGTCGCCGCGCAGCGTCTTTTCGTAGCGCAGCGCGGTCGCGCCATCCTCGTAATAGTCGGGCTCGCGGCCCAGTTTCCGATAGCCGGCCTGCTCGTAGATGCGGATGGCGCGATCATTGTCCTCGCGCACTTCGAGGCGCAGCAACAGCCGGTCGTGCTCGAAGGCCGCCTCTTCCGCGGCCGCGAGCAGAAGCCGGCCGACACCGAGGCGGCCGAAAAAGGGACCGACAGCGATGGAATAGAGCCGCGCCACGCCGCTGCCCTTGCGAAACAGCACCACCGCATAACCGGCGACCCGGCCCTCGTTCTCGGCCACCAGCATCTCGGCGGTATCGCGTTCGATGAACTGGCGGAAGGAGCGGCGCGAGAGCCTGTCGCCCGGAAAAACAGCCTTCTCGATGGCGGCGAGGTCATCGACGTCTGACGCGCGGGCCTTGCGGATCTCGGCAGGCATGCGGGCTTGGGAGAACCTCGATTGGGTTTAAGAAACGGCCCCGGTGGATGCGTCACGAATACTGGCCGAAGCGCCAGTATTCATCAAGCGCTATCGCTCCTTGATTAGGGCCGAATTGTGACAGTTTCCGCGGCGGCAGCAAAGGGCCAAGCGCTTGAACAGAATTGCTGTTCAAGCGACTGCCGGCCGCCGAAAAACGCAGCCCGTTCAGCTCGATATGCCGGCCACGAGCTGGCCATAGGCGACCTTTGCGACGTCCGACAGGCGCTCCGGCGGCAATGAGCCGACGACCGCGCAGGCGTAGCCCTTGTCGAGCCAATAGACCGCTTCCGGTCCGCCCGTCTCGGCCGCGTAGGTGCCCTTCGATGTCTCCGACGAGTCGGCGGTGACGTAGAGCGAGATGCGCTCGCCCTTGGCATCCTCATAAAGCAGCATCGCCGCCTTGCCTTGCTCACCAGCCGGCAGCAGCCGGCCGCCGACCAGCTGGAAGCCCTCGGCCGCAAGATCGGGCGCGACCAGCTTCAGCCCGACGCGGTTCGACAGCCAGGTCTGGAGATGGTCCTTGTCGCTCGCCGGGACTTCGACGGCGTGGCGATTCTCGGCAGCGTAGGTAACATGGGCGGCGATCGCCTGCTCGGCGAGCTGGTCGTCGCCTTCGCCGCCACGGGCGATGCTGTCGACACCGGCGACATAGCCGCCGAGCCCGCCGACCGCGAGCATCACGGCCGCGGCAGCCGACAGCCACCAGCGCGAGCGCCAGGCCGATGCTTTTGCAGGCGCCTCGCCAAGCACGACCTGCCGCAGCCGCGCCGGCACCGGCTCGTCCATCACGCCCGCGAAGGCGGCGCGCATGGCGGCGCGGTCGGCAATGTAGCGCGCGGACTTCGCCTTCATCTCGGGATTGGCCTCGAGCCAGGCATCGTAAGCCATGCGCTCCTCGCCCGGCAGCTCGCCGTCGAGGGCCATATGGATATCGCGTTCGGAAAAATCGCGGCGGGTCATTTCTAGACGATCCTTATCGAGCGGCGGCGCGATGTGTCGTCGAGCAATCCTCGCAGTTCCTCGCGGCCGCGCGCGATGCGCGACATCAGCGTGCCGGCCGGCACGCCAAGGATGTTGGCGGCCTCGGCATAGGAAAAGCCCTCGATGGCGACCATCACCAACGCCGCGCGGCGATCAGGGCTGATCGCCTGCAGGGCATCCATGATCTCGCGCGAGGCGATGGTCTCGACCTGATCGGCGGGCGCGGCTTGGGCCTCACCGGCTTCGAGAGGCAGCATCGTCGCCTCGCCGCGCCGGTTGACCTTGCGCATCTGGTCGATGAACAAGTGATGCATGATCGTAAACAGCCACCTCCGGGGGCTTTCTCCAGTCTGCCAGTTGTCGAGCCGCACAAGCGCCCGCTCCAGGCAGTCCTGGACAAGGTCGTCGGCGGAATCGCGGTCGCGCAGCAGCGAGCGCGCATAGCGCCGCAACCGCGGTATCTCGCTCAGGATCGCTGCCTTCTTGTCGTCCATGACCGCTTGTTTCGTGGTCGCTCTCCATCCCGATAGAACGCGCCTTCCCGGCGCGGCGCAAGCAGTCAGCGCGAAGCGGCCGAACCGCTGCGATTACCCAAGCAAGTGGATAACGCGGACGCGGGCCGGTTTATTCCCGGCTATCCACTTGTTCCTGCAAGTTTTCAGTCTTATCCCTCGCCGCCCGTGTCAGCAGCCGCTGGTAGAACAGGCCGATGCCGATCAGCACGGCCCCCAGGCCGATGAAGGAGAGCGCGCGCAGCACGCCTTCCAGCTCCGACATGTCGAACAGGAAGACCTTCACCACCGCGACCGCGATCAGCACAGCGGACGCGATGCGCAGCACCTGCGATTTCAGCCAGACGCCGGCGGTGAGCAGCGCCACGCCGATGGCCAGCCACAGCGCCGAATAGGTGTAGGTCTCGAGCTGGCCAAGCCCGCTCCACAAGGCGATGAACTCACCCTTGAACAGGCGACGCACCGAAAGCGTGGCGTAGGCGAAGGCGAGCAGCGCGGCGATCAAGGCCAGCATCGCCGCATACCATCGCGGGCGCTTGTCGCGGACATAGAGCGCCAGCGCGCCGGCGGCGACGGCCGGCAGCAGATAAGCGAGGAACAGGAGGTTGAACACCGGGATCGTGCCGGTCGACTCGTCCGTCAGCAGCGGGTTCAGCACCACGAAATGCTGGATGGCGATGAGGCCCGCCGAGACAACGCCGGCGGCTATCGAGCCATAGCGTAGAACCGAGCTTGGCGAGCGCATGTCGATTGCGACCAGTATGGCGCTGGCGCCGAGCGTGATCAGCGTGTAGATCGCCTGCTCGGCAAGGGTCACCGCGCCGGTGTCGATAACGCCGCCATGCATGGCGTGGCGCACCAGCATGGCGATGGTGAGCAGCGTAAACAGCGCCGAGGCCGCCTCCATGACGAGGTGCGGCCGGCCGCTGGTGGTGCGTGCAAGCTGCCAGGCGGCGAAACCGAAGGCGAGCGCCGGCACGCCATAGCCCGGCAGCAGCCAGTTGAAGACCGGTGTCCTCGACAGAAACGCCGCGCCGACGATGGTCGGGTCGAAGGCGACGCGGCCAAGCACGGCGACCGCCGCGCCCACCGCGATCCAGCCGAGCACAGGGTAAGAGCGCCAGCGCGTGGCCAACGTCGGCGGAATAGCGGCGGCGCCGAGCAGCACGGTCGTCCAGCCCGAGCCGAAGGCCATGTGCAGCATCAGCAGGCCGGCAATGCCGGCGCCGCCCAAAGCGAACGACACGGCCGGGCCGCCGGTGAGCGGCGGCTGCTCGGCGCGCGCGATCCGTTCGCCGCCGGTGGCAAAGACGAGCATCAGCAGCAGCGCCGGCAGCGCGTAGCCGAGGTCGCGATCGATATCGCCGAAGGTCAGCCACAGTGCGGTCAGCACCACCAGCGGGGCAATGACGCCCCAGGCAGCCCAGCAAGCCGCGCGTGTCGGAACGGTGGCGGCGAAGCGGCGCGCCGCCCAGAATCCGGCGGCGAGGAAGACCAGGCCAAGCGCGATGCCGATGCGGAACGTCAGCGTGTCGGACGAAGCCAGGGGCTGGGCGTCCAGCCCGACATCGAGCGCGTCGGCGCCGATCGTGGCGGGCGGGATGATGCCGAGATAGATCAGCACGGTGGCGATGCCGGCGGCAAAGACCAGCGGAAGCGCGCGCGGCCGGTGGAGCGCCACCGCGACCAGCGCGGCCAGCAGGACGGCGCCGTGCAATGCATCGCCGGCGCTGGCAAAAGCCGGATCGACGGACAGGCCCAGCGCGCTCAAGGCGATGAAGAAGCCGGGCACGATCGATGGCCAGTCGAAGCCTCGCGCCGCTTCGTCGCGGCCAGCAGTCACGAAGGGGGCGAGCCAGACCAGGGCCAGCACCGCCAGCGTGGCGAGGCTGATGAACAGGACGGCGGCGAGGTTCACATCCGGCGCGTCGACCATGTAGAGGACGGTCCAGATGCCGGTGCCGGCGAAAGCGGCCGCCATGAGCGCCTTCCAGTCGCGGATGCGGGCGGTTGCAGCGCTCGCCGCAAGCACGATCGCCAGATAGACGAACAGCGCCCAGGGATTTGGCGCCTGCGATGCCACCAGCGCCGGCGTGACCATGGCGCCGACGAGGCCGATGCCGGCCAGCGCCAGGCCGTGCACCAGCGAGGCGCCAATGGTCGCGACGCCGATGACGCCAAGCAGCGCGAAGGCGGTCGCCGGACCGATGAAGCCATAGATGCCATGCGCCGCATAGACCGTGCCGAACAGGATGAAGGCGCCGGCAGCCGTGAGGATCGAGGGGATATAGGCGCCGGCAGCGCCCTGCACTGGCACGTGGAAGCCGGTGCGGCGGATGAATTCGGCGCCGGCAATCAGCGCCAGGCCAAGGATGCCGGCCATCGTCAGGCGCACGCCGGGACCGAAGATGCCGGCCTCGATCGTGTAGCGGATCAGGAACAGGCCGCCCAGCGCCAACGCGATGCCGCCGACCCAGACCGCCCAGCGTGTGCCCAGCGCCGTTTCGACATCGGTCCGGCGTGCTGCTTTCTCGGTGGCCGGGGATCGGGTGAACGCCGCTTTGGTTTCGGCTGAAAGTTCCGGCCCGGGCTCGTCTTTGCCGGGCTCCGTGGCACTTGTCGCTGCCACCTCGCCTTTCTTCCATGTTCCGGCCGCGACTTCGGCTTCGGCAATGCCGGTCGTTGTCGCGATGGGTTCGGACGGGACGGTCTCCTGAACAGCTGGCGCGGCGGCGATCGCCGCGGCCTCTCCCGCCTCCTTCGGAGCGCCCTCGGCGGCGGCATCCGCCTTGGGCGCGGATAGCGAAGCGCCCGACTGCACCAGGCCGCGCAGGATGCCGAGCTCGCGCTCGACCAGCGCGATGCGGTTCTGCTGTCGTGACACGATGACGAAAAGAGCTATGACGGCGGCAATGGCGATCAGGCTGAAAAACATGGCGGTTTCCCTCAAAACCAGACCAGTCGTGGCCAACAAATGCGGCAACGAGACGACTGGCGCAAATCAGCGTCTCGCCAATTAACAAGATCGGGCCAATTAACAAGATCGAGCATGTTTCGCGGCCGATTGCCAGCAACTTGCCGGCTTAGCCGCTATCCGGCCGCCGACATTGCCCACCTTGCCGGCGGGATCGCGCGACGTCGGCCACGAAGTACTCGTGCTATTCTCGCGCGAACAAAAGGAATGCCGTGAGGTGACCGATGCCGCTGCGAAGTGCCGGCCTGCTGATCCACAGACACATAGGCGGTGTGTTCGAATTCCTGCTCGTCCATCCAGGGGGTCCGTTCTGGGCGCGCAAGGATGAGGGCGCGTGGTCGATCCCCAAGGGACTGATCGGCGACAATGAGGATGAGCTCGAAGCCGCCAAGCGGGAAGCAGAGGAGGAGCTCGGCGTCGCCATCGATGGCGATTTCCGGCCGCTCGGCAGCTACAGGCAGCCGGGCGGCAAGATCGTGGTGGCGTGGAGCGTCGAGGCAGATGTCGACACAAACGCCATCAAGAGCAACATGTTCACCATGGAGTGGCCGCCGAAATCGGGGACCATGAAGGACTTCCCCGAAGTCGACAGAGCCGGATGGTTTTCGCTGCCCGAAGCCGGCGTCAAGATCCTGCAAGGCCAGCGCCCCATGCTCGACGATTTTCTGGAACGGCGCGGCGCCGACTAGGCGTCTGCCCGCTATCCTGCCTCGCCCACAACCGCCTTCACCGCCGCATGATGCCGGCGCAGCGCGGCCAGGAAGCCGGCGCGGGCGTCGGGCGGCTCGAGGCCGCGCGGCTCGTAGACATGGCGGGTGAAGAAGAAGCCGCTCAGCCGGAAGGCGTCCTCGAGCGCCGCCGCGTCGGCGCGCAGGCCGGAGCCGCGCTGCAGAAAGGCTGGCAGCTTGAGCATCTTGTCGTGCCAGGCCGCACCCGCTTCGCGCGACACGGCGCGGCCGGATTTCGGCGAGACATAAGCGAGATCCTGCCTGGAGCCGGTCGCCGCGCATTGGCTGAGATCGAGGCCGAAGCCCAGTTCATCGAGGATGAGCAGCTCGAAGCGCGCCACCAACTCGCCCGCCGCGTCGGCGTCGTCCAGATGCGAGATCATCACCGCCAGCGCTTCGTAAAGGCCGCCATGGGCGTCACGCTCGGGCAGGAGCCTCAGATGCGCGGCCATGGTCTGCAGGCCGTAGACGGCAACCGCGCTGTCCATCAGCCGCGCCGCGTTCATCTCGATCGCCTCGGCCTGGAAGACGCCGAGATGCTCGTCGAGCCGCGCCCGCCACAGGAGGTCGACGCGGTTGCCGGGCTGCAGCACCGGCTGCTGCTTGCGCGAGCGCCCTCCCCGCACAAGGCCAAGATGGCGGCCATGGGTGCGCGTCATCACCTCGAGGATGGCGCTGGTTTCGCCATGCCTGCGGGTGCCGAGAACGATTCCCTCGTCGCGCCATTCCATGGATCGAGCTTTTCACCCGTTGCGCGGCGAAATCAAGGTTTCGACCCGCCGGGCTCGATCTGTGCTGACATTCTCTGATCCCGTGTCAGGCCCAGCGGCAATGATCGGCAAGCACCTCGTCGATCACGTGGCGCTGCCTTTCCGCCTCGGCCTGGTTGGCGTCGTGGCCGGCGACGGTGATCAGCGCCTTCCACAGCGCCCAGCCGCGGCCGCGCGCCCAGGTGGCGTCGTCGGCGGCGATGCGGGCGCGGAAGGCCTCCCGGCTTTCGCCTTCGAAGAAGGTCCACGCGATCGCCAGATCGCAGGATGGATCGCCGACGCCGGACGTGCCGAAATCGATGACGGCGCTCAGGCGACCATCCTCGACCAGAAGATTGCCCGAGGCGACATCGCCATGAAACCAGACCGGAGAGCCAGACCAGGTGGCGGCAAGTGCGGCTTCCCAGACGGTCGTGGCGGCTTGGGCGTCGATCCGCCGTTCAAGCGCGGCGATGGCCTGCCTCGCCTCGCCGTCATAGACGGTCAGCGGCCCGCCACGGTGGAAATTGTGCTGGCCGGGTGCAGGCCCGTCCGTCGGATCGATGCCCCTCAACGCGACAAGGAAATCGGCGAGCGAAACGGCGAAGATGTTGAGATCGGCGATGCGGCCGCTCTTGGCCGTCTCGCCCTCGATCCAGCGATAGATCGACCAATGCCAGGGGTAACCTTCGGCTGGTTCGCCCATGGCCAGCGGCGTCGGAATCGGCAGCGGCAGGAGGGGTGCAAGTTTCGGTAGCCAGCGCTGCTCCTTCTCGACCTGCAGCGAATAGGCGGCCGCGCTCGGCAGTCGGACCGTCATCTCGTCGCCAAGATGAAAAGTGCGGTTGTCCCAGCCGCCGAAAGCGACCGGGCTGACCGGCAGGTCCCGCCATCGCGGAAACTGCGTGTAGACCAGCCGTCGCACGAGACCGGTATCGATCGTGATCTCTGGATTATGCATGTCGCAGACCCTTACGGACCTTCTAGGCGACAAGCATCAATGGGGAAACTCCAGCCCCATCTCGCGGTACCGCTCGGGGTCGTCGCCCCAGTTCTCGCGCACCTTCACGAACAGGAAGAGGTGCACCTTCTGCTCGAGGATTTCGGCGATCTCGGTGCGCGCGGCCTGGCCGATGGCGCGGATGGTCTCGCCCTTGTGGCCGAGCACGATCTTCTTCTGGCTGTCGCGCTCGACATAGATGACCTGCTCGATGCGCACCGAGCCGTCCTTCTTCTCTTCCCATTTCTCGGTCTCGATATGCGAGGAATAGGGAAGCTCCTGGTGCAGCCGCAGATAAAGCTTTTCGCGGGTGATCTCGGCCGCGAGCTGGCGCATCGGCAGGTCGGAGATCTGGTCCTCCGGATAGTACCAGGGGCCCAGGGGAAGCGTCTCGGCGAGATGGTCGAGCAGGTCCTTGCAACCGGAGCCGGTGAGCGCGGAGACCATGAAGGTGCGCTTGAACGGCACCCGTTCGTTCGCGGTCGCGGCCAGCGCGAGCAGCGTCTCGGGCTTGACGCGGTCGACCTTGTTGAGGACGAGCAGCATCGGCTGGCGGACGTCCTTCAGCCGGTCGAGGATGGCGTCGGCATCGCCCTTGATGCCGCGCTCGGCGTCGATCAGAAGCACCACGACATCGGCATCCTTGGCGCCGCCCCAGGCGGTCGTCACCATCGCCGTGTCCAGCCGCCGCTTCGGCTTGAAGATGCCGGGCGTGTCGACGAACACGATCTGCGCGTTGTCATGCGTGGCGATGCCGCGCACGATGGCGCGGGTGGTCTGCACCTTATGGGTGACGATCGACACCTTGGCGCCGACCAGCTGGTTGACCAGCGTCGACTTGCCGGCATTGGGCGCGCCGATCAGCGCGACGAAGCCGGAGCGCGTCGCGGGAACTTCAGGGCTTTCATTTTCTGTCATGCCGCGCTCCATACGCCTTCGCGCAGCAAAAGAGTAGCCGCCGCGGCCTGCTCGGCCTCACGCTTGGAGCGGCCGCTGCCGGTCGCCGGAGCAAATGAGCCGACCTTGACGCTGACCGTGAACAGCGGGTCGTGGTCCGGTCCCTCGCGGCCGTCGATGCGGTAGGCCGGCACGGCGCCGGCGGCGGCCTGGTGCGCCCATTCCTGCAATTCGGTCTTGGCGTCGCGCCGCGCTGCGCCGATCGCCTGCGAGCGCGGCTGCCAATAGCGGTGTATGAACGCCCGGGCAGCTTCGAGGCCACCATCCAGGTAAAGCACGGCAATCAGCGATTCCAGCGCATCGGCACGCAGATTGGTGCGCTTGCGCCCGTCGAGATTGCGCACATCGGAGCCGGCGCGGATCAGCTCGGGCAGGCCGATCTCCTCGGCGATATCGGAGAGCGCCTCGGCATTGACCAGCGCGTTGAGACGCAGCGACAGCTCGCCCTCGGCGGCCTCGGGAAAGGCCGCGAGCAGCATGTCGGCGACGACAAGGCCGAGAACGCGATCGCCCAGGAACTCGAAGCGTTCGTAGTCGACGCCGGCATGGGTCGAGCGCGCGCTGGCATGGGTCAGCGCGCGCTGCAGACGCTGGCGATCGGCGAAGGCATGGCCGGTGCGCGGGGCAAGCGCCTCGGCGAGGGCATCGGCGGTCAAACGCTTGCTGGCCGCCATCGCTCTAGTGGACGAAATGGAACAGGCGATCGGCACGCATCAGCGATGGCCACTTCCAGATCTCGAGCGGGCTCGCCTTGCCGGCGATCGAGAAGAAGATGAGGTTGGCGCGGCCGACCAGGTTTTCGGCAGGAACAAAGCCGACGGTGAAGCGGCTGTCGGAGGAATTGTCGCGGTTATCGCCCATCATGAAGTAGTGGCCGGGCGGCACGGTCCATTCGCGGGTGTTGTCGCCGATCGAATTCGGCGTCAGGTCGAGCGTGTCGTAGCTGACACCGTTCGGCAGCGTCTCGCGATAGACGTCGACGGGCTGAGGCACTTCGGTGATGTCGGGATTTTCGATCTGGCCGGTCTTCACGCGCGGCACGCCGACGTCGTTGATGAAGAGCTGGCCGTCCTTCATCTGGATCTTGTCGCCGGGCAGGCCGACGACGCGCTTGATGTAGTCGACCGATGGGTCCGGCGGGAACTTGAACACCACCACGTCGCCGCGCTTGGGCTCCGAGCCCCAGATGCGGCCGGAAAAGATATCGGGACCGAACGGCAGCGAATAGCGCGAATAGCCATAGGCCCATTTGGTGACGAAGAGATAGTCGCCTTCGAGCAGAGTCGGCCGCATCGAGCCGGACGGGATGGAGAAAGGCTGGAAGAGCAGCGTGCGGATGACGAGCGCGAGCAGCAGAGCCTGGATGATGACGGAAAAGGTCTCCCCAAGCCCGCCGGATTTCTTCTGCGATTTTTCAGCCACGCTCATGTCGTCCTCGATTGTGCGATGTTGGTATAGAGTCTCGGCGCGCGCTGAGCAACGTCATGCCGCTCGTGGTCAGATGGAATCAATGTGGCGCTTGTTCGGCGGGCACCGCCTCGATAATCACAAAGGCTTGAGCAAGCGGAAAATCATCGGTGATGGTGAGATGGATCAGCGCCCGGTGGCCTTTCGGCAGTATCTTCTCCAGCCTGGTGGCGGCGCCGCCGGTCAGCGCCATGGTCGGCGCACCGCTCGGCAGGTTGATCACGCCCATGTCACGCCAGAACACGCCCTCGGCCATGCCGGTGCCCAGCGCCTTGGCGCAGGCCTCCTTGGCGGCGAAGCGCTTGGCGTAGGAAGCCGCGCGGGCGGCCCGCCTTTCCGACTTGGCCTGCTCGACCTCGGTGTAGATGCGCTGGACGAAGCGCTGGCCGTGCCGCTCCAGCGATTTTTCGATGCGTCTGATGTCGATGAGGTCGCTGCCGATGCCGATGATCATTCCGCCGGCACTTCCCGTCCGCCCTGCCGCGCTTTCTTCTCCGCGCGTTCGGCCATGCGCTTCTTGCGCTGTTCGCGGAACACGGTCATGCCCCAGCGCGTGACGCCGTAGAACACGAGCCCGAAGACCAGGCCGAGCGGCACCGCGCCGATCAGCATCGGCTCCAGAACGGGATGCCAGAGCTTTGCGAAGGAGAGCTTGTGCATCATTTCGCCGAGATGCTCGGGCGGCCCATGCTTGGGCAGGCGCTCATGCAGGAGCAACTTGCCTGTTTCCCAGGACGCGCCCCACAGCAGCGGAGAGGTCAGCGGATTGCCGAAGAACACGGCGCCGAGCGCTGCCGCGACCAGATTGCCGGCGATCACCCAGCAAAGCACGGCGGCAACGACGAAATGGACACCCAGCGGGAAGAAGGAGGCAAAAACACCCGCGGCGACACCGGCGGCGACCGAATGCGGCGTCGCCTTCAGCCGCAGGATGCGCTTGGAGAAATACTGCACGGAACGCGAGAACGAGCGGCGCGGCCAAAGGTAAGTACGCACCCGCTCCAGGAGGCCATCAGGCTCTCGGCGTCGAAAAAGCACTCTGTTCCAGTTCCCGGTCCAACACGCGCTGCCCCTGCCCACCGGGACGCGCCACACATCTTGCGCTTCGAGGGCGCAGAAAGGCAACAAACTTTGATATAGCGACGGCAGTGCCGCGAAACAACGAAAACGCCGCCGCGATGGTCTGCCGCAGGCGCTAACAAGAGCCTCATTTCTGGCGAAACTGAGGAAAGAAAGACAACATGGCCGTCCGCACGATGACGGCGGCGGCGGCGGATCGACTGATGGACTGCGCATCGGTTCAGCGGCTCTCATCCGACCGCAGCAGCGGTACAGCCAGCCAAACATCGCGTAGTCTGTCTTGAAAAGTCTTACGGCCGCCTGAAGCGGTCATGAGGGATTTCCGCGGTCGCCGTGATCTCGATCAACAGGTCGGGATGATAGAGGCGAACGACCTCTACAGTGGTCGTAACTGGAAATGGCTCAGCGAAAAACTGCTTGCGAATTTCCCCTGCGGCCATGAACTTCTGTATGTCCGTGGCGTACTGGGTCAAGGATATGATGTCGGCCATCGTGCCGCCAACGGACGCCAGAACGGCCTGAATATTCTCCAACGTTTTGCGGACCTGTGCTGGCATATCGTTCTTGCCGACGACTTGCCCCTCCTTGTCGAGCGAAACCTGGCCCTTGAGATGGACGATTTGGCCCACCCCTTGGATCTTCAGCATGGAAAAAGCGCCGAATGGCTGCCAGATTTCGGAGGGATTGAAGCTTGTCGCCATGTGAGCTTTCGAATTTGGCTGGCCAAACCTATGACCTGTATTGGCTGACCTCGACCAGATTGCCGTCCGGATCGCGGAAATAGACCGACATCATAGCACCGCGCGCGCCGGTACGTTCGACCGGGCCGACTTCGACCGCCACGCCATTGGCTTGCAAGCTGGCCTGGACTTCGGCAAGCGGCACCGCCGCCACGAGGCAGAAATCGCC